>DATLHW010000108.1:0-5277 GCA_035539675.1 Burkholderiales bacterium
ACGATGTTCGCGACACGCTTACTGACCGAACGGCATTTGAGGCCGCCCTCGAAGAGGGGGAAACGGTGTGGTGGTTTGTGGACGCCCTGGACGAGGGACGCATCAAAAGCGAGAAGGCGTTCGACACACTGGTAAAGACGCTTCGATCGCTACAGGGGAAAGGGCGCCTCCGAAATCTAAAACTTCGCTTGTCCTGCCGATGCCGTGATTGGCGTCCCACCGAGCAAGAAAAGCTGCAAAAGTTTTTTCCGGGCGATGAGGATCCCAGCGGCCCAACGGGAAAGCTGGTCGCCATAACCCTCCTCCCTCTTAACGAAAGCGCCATTCGTAAGCTCGCGCAAGAAAAATTGAACGACGGCCAACAGGTCGATGCATTCTTTGCGGCAATGAAACATCGAAGCATCACTCCATTGGCTGGCCAGCCCCTTCTACTCGCAATGATGCTTGCGCTTTTTCACGAGGGAAGCGCTGTGTTAGGAAAAGATCGTACTTCCCTTTATGAAGCGGCCGCCGATCGGCTGATCAATGAAAAGAATGAGCTGCGTCGAGAACATGACGCATTTAAAACAAAACACTTAGAACGTTTAGAGATTGCAAAGCAACTTGCGGTACAGGCCCTCTTCGGCGGGCGTGACGCGATAGCGATTTTTGACAGAGACGGGTATTCCGCAAGCGCTTTGGATGCAGGCAACATTCCTGTTAGCAAAGATCATTTACTGGAAACCTTGAACACAGGGATGTTTGTACAAGGCGCGGAAGGGAATTTCCATTTCATCCATCGAAGTATTGCCGAGTACCTAGCCGCATGCACATTGGCCGATCGATTAAAAGACTTGCGTCTTGCCAAAGTGCTCCCCCTATTCCCTATCACTCAAGACATGGCGCCCAGCCCGCTACGTGAAACGGCCGCTTGGCTGGCTGGTTTCCACGCAAAGTTCCGCGCTTGGTTGATTAAAAATGATCCGATAACCGCCGCCCATGGGGATACTATCCGATACACCTTGGCCGAACGAGAGCTACTTATTGAAGAACTCGCGCGGCGTTTCACAGATCGTCATTGGCAAGATGAGTTTGACCGATTTGGCGATCTTGCTCGATCGATATCTCCTGAAACCCTTACGCGTCTTTTAAGCGAGGAAAAAGGCTTCGCAGTGCAGTGCCTCGCGGTTAATCTGATCCACTCCGCAGAGCAATCCGAGCTTTACCCCAAACTTATGGATTTAGCGGAAAGCAAACATGTGCAGCGAGATCTTCGCGTTCATGCAGTGAGGATCATCATTTCTCGGGCTGCATCAGAGTTTGCATCACGCCTTGGGGCGCTTCTCACAATTCCCGCCGATGAAGATCTGAATGACGATATTGCCGGCGCCGTGCTAAGTGGTCTGTATCCCTCGCATCTAACCATCGCACAAGTCCTCGATGCGCTGCACCTACCCCGGCGCAAATCGTACCTTGGAACATATTGGTGGTTTTGGAACGATCAGTTTGCCAATCGGGCTCCCGAAGCAGACCACCCCGCCGCGCTAGACGCACTGGCGGCTTTTTTGAAACCAGATTGCAACCTACTTGAGCTTCGCCCCTTCGAGAAAGCCTATGTCCAACTGCTTCTAAAGGAGTTGTCCACTCCCAATCCGGACGTTACCTGCGTGGGCCCTTGGCTTGTTCGTTTGATCGAATGGGATCACCACCACGGGACAACGGGCGCTAAGCTTCATCAGCAATTGGTAACACGCTTAAAGGAAGATTCCTCGCTCAAAAGCGGCTTGCTTAAATGGCGTTTGGATAACTGGCTCTCTAAACAGGAGTTCCAGATATGGCGTCATCTGCCTTACTGGGAATCATGTCTGTTAAATAGCGATTTTGAGGCTTGGGTAGATGCCTTTAAATGTTATTCCGACCGAGAACATTTAGGAAAGGCTTTATTTTCGCAACTCGTATCGATGGCTTATCCGCCAGCGCATCATGCTCGGCTTGAGGTAATCGAAACACTAATTGCAGAAAACTCCACCTACGCAGACCAATGGGAGACTTATCGTTATGAACCTTTTGAAGGCAGCATCGCTCAGTCGAATCGCAGACGGAAAACCGATAACGAAAACCGTAAAGCCGAAGAAGTCCGATTCAATGACGAAGTTGAAAGATCAAAAGCCCAATTGCGATCAGGCAATATTGAAAAGCTAGTTTGGTTGCTAGAAGCTACTGACATATCGGTTTCCTTTAGTGATTTACCTTTCAGTGAAATACGCGAGCGGTTGGGAATCGAAGTCGCAGAGGCGTTTCAAGAAGGCGTACGCCACGTTTGGGACAATCTGTTATCTACTTGCCCGAAGTGGCCCGTGCGGAATCAGTTTCCACGATCATCGACGCTACCGGGTTATGGCTTGGAGGTATGCCTCCAGGACGGACTGGACTGGTCAAAATGCACTGCCAATCAGGTTGATTGGGCCATCTGGATCGCACTACACACGGAAAGCTTGCCATCATGGTTTAACGATCTCTGGAATACCCATTCCAAGATAGTGTGGGATCGGTTGAGCGAACTTCTGATTGCAGAAGAAAAGCTACCGAATTCGAATGTTCCTTGGACGTGGATCGCTCTAACAGGTGCTCCCGAAAGCTTGCAAGCCAAGTTGGTTGATCATGTTCTTGCTAGCGGATTACCACTCAACCATCGAGCACGTATTCACGCATTACAGTTGGCGCTACGGTCCCCGACAGAGCACATCACTCGTCTCGCCTCCCTTGAATCGCAAATTGGTTGGGAAGAAAGCACATCACTTTCGGAACAACATGAATCTAATTCCCTCGTTGCGCTAGCAGCTTGGTGGCTTCTCGATCCCAAAAACGCCAATTTGTTTTTGGAACAGAAAGTATTAGTCGGCAATCGTAGTAACGAGCGTGCTGCCGGCTTCGTAAACTCGGTTCATCAACTGTTGGACCATACCTCTTTGGGGGACAGTTCCTGGCCGACCAATATTCCTTGGGACGCTTATGTCGCGCTCCTACCGCAACTGTATACCGACCCACCTGAATCCTTATCGGACGATATTGTAATTGGCTATCGACGCTTAGGCGCCGTTGATAGCTTCTTGGAAATGCGGAATGCTTTGGTCACGCATATTGCGAGCGGTCCCGCGACGATTGCGCGCGCCACATTCGGCCCATGGCGAAATGACGAACGTTTTGGCAATCATCGGGACTGGTTTGCTCAGATATATGCGGAAGCGCGCCAACGCGAGGCCGATGAAAGCTGGACGCCTGCCCCGCCTGACGAACTGACCTCGATTCTCGACGGAAAGGCATCTCTTCTACGCAGCGATGCAGATCTGTTCACTCTGCTGTGCGATACGATCGAAAACGATTTAACCTCAATGCTCCGCTCCGATGCCAGCCTGGCCCCGCTTCTATGGAGCGGCACTAAGAAACACGGCCGCGAGCCTCTGGACGAGAAGCCCTTGCAAACCATGGTTTATGGACTGCTAGCGGCTCTCTTGCGAGGACGCCCCTTGATTGGCGCACGCGAGCCCGAGGTGTTCGATGCTAAAAAACCGGACAATCGTTTCTCGATCCCGCTGGACGACGGGCACATAGCGCATGTCCCAATCGAGATTAAGTGGGCAAAACATGGCGAAGTTTGGACTGCCATGGATGACCAATTAATTGGCAAATACATGACTGCTTCTGATGATCGTTTTGGTGTCTATATCGTGGGCTGGGCTGGCACGAAATGGAAAGCGAAGGAGGGGCCCAATGGAGAAACCCCGACAACCGCTGAACAACTACAAGTCGATCTTCGTAAAATCGCTGAAACAAAGCTGAAGACTAAAGATAAACAGATTGAGGTTTTTGTCCTTGATGTATCGGTGGTTGATTAAGTAAGGAGGAAACGACGCTCCCTCCACCGCTTAACCTGGAATCACTCCCAACATGCAAACCATCTACGACAGCCAGGTCACCTTTGAGCCTGCGCTCGCGGGAGAATCAGTAAACGCGACCATCGGCGCTGTTATGGCAATTTAGAACGGTTAGATAATAAATTGCAGGAATGAATGTCAGGACAATTCGTATGCCACTATCGCCACGCCCACGCAGAACAACAGCGTCTGCAAACCAAAGGCGTAACCCTGCCGCCGTAACAATCGCCTTGCTCCGAAAATTCGTCGGTCCAACGATTCAGCGACATCGCCCTGAGTGCGCATCCCCCAGGCCGCCAACACGCGATCGAATTGGATATAGCGGGGCTCATCTCCGCCGAGTTGTTTGAACACCGCTGCGTCGAAAGCGCAACGCGCAGCAAAGTATGCCTGCGCCAAGCTCGCAGTAAAGGAAACGGTCAATGCAAGCGCCGGATAAAAACCCACCGGACGCAAACCCAGCATCAGCGCGGCCGCCAGCCCCAACACCATCGACCAGCCATTCAATACGCGAGAAACCGTGCTGAGTAAGGCAGCGGCTATTCCCGCTGCGGTCTCGTCATTAGGCGGCGTGTTCATACCATGACTCCAATTGGGCGCAATATACCGGCGGCAAGACCACCTCAGGCCTTGCGCGGCGCACGAGCGCGATTGCCTCAGCAATGTCCGATGCATGACCGTGACGAACCAGCCATGCAACGATAATAGTAGCGCTACGGGAATATCCCAATGCGCAGAAAACCAGCGTGCATCCCCCCTGACGCGCTTGCGAAATCGCGGCGACGCCCTGGTCGATCTGCGTCCATTCCGGAATCAACAAATCCAACATCGGTACGGCATGGACGGGAATTCCCGCTGCGCCGATCGGCAGTTCTGCGCAACAATCCACCAATGCCGCGGGCTTTACCCCATGTAACTCGGCGCGCGAGGGCGCCCGTGATAACCAAAGGCCGGGCAGCACTTCGCTCGGCTGCGGACGATGGCGCGTCCACCACCGGGAGTTCACCCACGCTGCAAGAATATACGGCGCGAACAAAATCCATCCCGCCGCATCCATCGTCCTTTCACCCTTGCCAAAGAGCAGTGGATTTCCCCAAAAATAGATGGCGGCCACCGCCAGCAATGAACTTACCGGCCAAAGCAGCAAAAGACCAACGCCGCCCAGTGCAACCGCAAGCGCCGCCAACGCCAAACCGCCGACCAGGTAGAACGAGCCGAGACGCCAGCGTCGCGAATCACGTTGACGCACAACCGGACGAGCGTCTAGCGGATACAGCAGCACACATGCGCATCCCACCAGCAGTCCAGTCGGAATGTCGATGAAATGATGCTGATACGTTGTTAGCACCGACAAGCCCACTAG
>DATLHW010000109.1:0-3402 GCA_035539675.1 Burkholderiales bacterium
GGCATAGGTTTGGTCTTTCGTAAAGAGCCTGTCTATGGAACTGGGGCTGTTAAATTTACCGTGGTGGGGATATGTGTTGGTGGCGTTAGGCCTGACCCACATTACCATTGCCTCAGTAACAATCTTTCTGCATCGTCGTCACGCGCATCGCGCCTTGACCCTGCATCCCATTGCGGAACACTTCTTCCGGTTTTGGTTATGGCTGACGACGGGAATCGTCACCAAGGCCTGGGTAGCGATTCATCGCAAGCACCACGCCAAATGTGAAACCGCCGAAGATCCTCACAGCCCACTGACCCACGGAATCAATAAAGTGCTGTGGGAGGGCATCGAACTCTACCGCGCGGAAGCGAGAAACGCCGAAACACTCGAAAAATACGGCCACGGCGTTCCAAACGACTGGATTGAGCGCAAGCTTTACTCGAAGCGCGACAGGCTTGGCATAACCCTCATGCTGACGATTAATCTCGTATTGTTTGGCCCTCTCGGGCTCAGCATTTGGGCGATCCAGATGCTATGGATACCCCTCTTCGCCGCCGGCGTGATCAATGGCGTTGGCCATTACCGCGGCTACCGCAACTTCGCCTCGAACGACCTGTCCACGAACATCGTCCCTTGGGGATTGCTGATTGGGGGCGAAGAATTGCACAACAATCATCACGCCTACCCAACTTCCGCCAAGTTATCCAACAAGTGGTGGGAATTCGACATTGGTTGGCTGTATATCCGCACGATGGAAATGTTTGGTCTCGCAAGAAATCTCAAGATTGCGCCCAACGTCCGCTTGAACCCCGCCAAAACCCGCTGCGACGCAACAACACTGCGGGCGATCATTACTCATCGTTACGATGTGCTGGCTCGCTTCGCCAGGGATTTGAAACGTACGTCCATCGAGGAAGTGCGCAATCTTCAAGCGCGCGCCAGTTTCAGTTCAAAGGGGGCGCCCCCATTGGACAACGTCACGCGTTTGCTACATAAGGATGCGGATGCGCTGCAGGAGAAGGAACGCGCGGTATTGGATCGAGCGCTCCTCGGCAGTGGCGTGCTAAGCACCATTTACGCGATGCGGCAGGAGTTGGCCGCTCTTTGGAGCCGGTCCACGGCTACGGAAGAACAATTGGTTCAACAGCTGGAAGCTTGGCGCCAACGCGCGGAAGCGAGCGGCATCGCCGCGTTGCAGGAGTTTTCCCGGAAGCTGCGCTGCTACGAATAACCTTCCAGTACCTCGTGCTGGAAATCAGTGTAGTGGCTTATTCAAACGTTCCTTAATATACTTCCCGGCTTCTTAAGCCTAGTCTGTCATGCTGAATTTGTAGGAGCGAGCTCCGCTCGCGAAGCGATGTATCCATGTCCCCTCTGTAGATTTGCGTTAGTTTTCTGTCCGAGATCCTGGAAACAATCGCGAGCAAAGCTCGCTCCTACAAACACATTCACTGTGACTGACCACTCGTAACGCGTCGATCAGACGCCTCAAGGGAAGTCACCCCGCCCATGCGCATTCTGCTTGTTGAAGACGACGCCATGCTCGCCGATGCGGTCAGGCTCTCCCTGACCCAGTCCGCCCATGCAGTCGATCTCGCTCGTAATGGCGAAGACGCCGAACGCGCATTCACCACCGGCGACTACGGGCTGGTGATTCTCGATGTCGCCTTGCCAAAAATGAACGGTTTCGAGGTTTTGAGGTGTCTGCGGCGGCGACGTCTGTCAGTGCCCGTGCTGATGCTAACGGTGAATGACTCCGTTGAGGATCGCGTCATGGCGCTGGATCTGGGCGCCGATGACTATCTGACAAAGCCGTTTCATCTTGCCGAACTGGAAGCCCGCGTACGGGCATTGATCCGACGGGCGCACTCCGGCTCAAGCTCCACTCTCACTCACGGCCGCCTGCGACTCGACATGGCAGGCCGCCGCCTTTACTGCGACGACGCGCCGCTGGAGCTGTCGGCGCGAGAGTTGGCGGTAATCGAACTACTCCTGCTGCGCGAACGCAAGGTCGTAACGAAGCAACAAATAGTCGACCACCTTTACGGCTGGGAGGAAGGCTCGACGTCAAATACCATCGAGGTCTTTATCCATCGCTTGCGGAAGAAGCTGGAGCCGTTCGGATTGGACATCCGCACCATTCGTGGAATGGGCTATCTGGTGGACAGTCCCAATGGGGAATAAAGGCGGGCTGCTACGCACGCAGCTACTCACCCGACTGCTTGCGCCTCTCGCGGCGCTACTCATAGCCGACGCGCTGGTCAGCTACGGTATCGCCTTAAGCTTCGCCGAGAAAGCCTATGACCGCTCCTTGGTTGAAACCGCGCACGAACTGGCTTGGCGCCTTCTTGACACTAACGGCGCGCTAAAACAGGACTTGGAGGAATCGCCGAGCAGCGTCCTCCGCAATGATCCGGTCGATCGGGTGTTTTTCGAAGTCGGCGCCGCGGATGGCCGCACTCTTTTTGGCGAAACGCTTCCGCACGCGCCATCGGATCAACGCAAGCCCGGCGTCGCCGAGCAACTCTACGACGCAGTTTTCGACGGAACGCCCATTCGGGTGGTCGAATTGAGCGTCACCCCAAAGAACTCACTTGCCGCCCCGACGCTGGTGCGCGTGGCGGAAACGATGGTCAAGCGTAATGGAATGGCTCGGGAAATTGTCGCCAGCGTCGTGACGCCGCAGATTCTGCTGATCCTCATTGCCGGCATGGTCGTTTGGACAGGCGTCGTGCGCGGACTCTCGCCGCTGGAGCAGCTACAACGCCAAATCGCCGCCCGCTCCCATCTCGATCTAAGCCCTCTGGTGGAGCATCGGGCGCCTGGCGAAGTACGTCCATTAATTCACTCAATTAATGAATTAATGCAGCGGCTAAACAAGGTCCTGACTCTGCAAACTCGATTTCTTGCCGACGCCGCGCATCAGTTGAAGACGCCGGTCGCCGGTCTGGGCGCGCAATTGGAATTGCTGATGCGCGAAACCGATCCCGCGCGCCAACGAGAAGCGACAGGAAAGCTGTATGTGGGCGTCGAACGACTATCGCGGCTGGTTTCGCAACTGTTGGCTCTTGCGCGTAACGAACCCGATGCAATCCACTCAATCGCTTTGCAGCCAACCGATCTCAACAGTCTCGCCTTCGAAGCCTCTGCGGATTGGGTGCCGGAATCGCTCAAGCGACGTGTCGACCTGGGATTCGAAGGGCCAGAAACGCCGGTGATCGTTAATGGCGAGGCGGCGCGGCTGCGCGAATTAATCGACAACCTTCTGGACAACGCGATTCGCTATAGCCAGGATGGGGGACGAGTTACGGTCAGAGTCCGATCATCCCCCGAGCCATCGGTCTCGGTCAGCGATGATGGTCCGCGCATTCCCGTGGGCGAACGCGAACGGATTTTCCAGCGTTTTCATCGATTGCTTGG
>DATLHW010000110.1:0-14864 GCA_035539675.1 Burkholderiales bacterium
TGGCGTGCGTTGGGTGAAAAAAGCACTACACCGACATTGGCGAATTCCCCAGTTTCAACAAAGGGAAGAAATCGGACTATGGCGTAGTGGCAGGCGATGTTCATGGTGGCAATTCCCAAAAAGATTCCGAACTCGCTTTATTAAGCTGCTCTTTTATGTCGGTGAGGGAGAAATTAATTGGTATCGTCTGTTCAGCATCAACGAATAACCAAGATTCAGGCACATTATCGCAGGCTTGAGGCCAAATGCCGAGAGCTTCCGTCATTCGTTCAACGTAGGCTTCACGCGCCAGAAAATCGCTGAATAAATTAGAGATTTCACTGGAAAATACATGAAGTTGCACAAAATCAGCAGCCGAGAATCCTGGATCAAAAGCGAGATTATGGTCAATCACCACGAGTGAACCGTCATTTCGAGGGTTCCATAATAAATTTGGGTTACCTCCTTTGTCCGTCAAGTTTCGATCACAATTGCGCACCCACCAATCGAATACCAGCACGTCCCGGCGCTGCGCCTCTGAAATAAGGTCTCGATGCACCTCGGTAAGTTCGACGGCTTCAACACGTCGAGATGCAAATACTTTTCCGGCCCCTAGGTCCTTCAGCCACCCTTTCAGATCGGCTTCGATCAATTCATCCGGTACAGTCGCAATGGTATAGGGTGCGATTGGCAAGCCGAAGCTGTTAGCAAGACTTGCACACAACCATTCTGCGATCAGTCCCATGGATGTTGCTGAAGCCGCTCCTTTCACGAAATAGACCTCGCCATCGTCGCCACGGCACACGTAGGGTTGAGTGCGGCCTTGAATAGAGCGCTCCAGCACTTCGACGATAATGAGGCTCATGCAGCTATTTTCCCTGTGCGTGATTAAGTGAAAGTCAATGCTTGTTGTAATGCTGCCTGTCGCAGATTGTTGGCATGAGAGAATGGCGCGGATCTGGTTTTAGTCTCCTCATGTTTAGAGTGTTGGCGCCTAACTTCAGTGACGATCTGGCATTTTTATAAGCGTGGGCAAGGAAGGGCAGTTTACGCACCTTAGGCTTTGATACACGTATTTGCGAACCTAACGTGGTGACTCATATGCTTGGCCAGCGCGCGAGGAATTAATGTAGCAGTTTTCCGCACTTATTTTTTAGATCGCCGTGTCAAATTTCCGTAAGCTACCTATCCGTGTTGAGGTCATCACCGCGTCGGATTTCTAATCCGCCTACCGCATATATACGTTTGTCGCACAACTCTGCCACACCGTCTCCCCAAGCCAGCAACATACGTTTCCCCGTGTCTTCGAACTTCGGATGTTCGTTCATCGCTTCACGTATGAATGGCGCTGTGCTCGACACAGCGTCGCAGATCGCCTCGACAATCGTCGTTTGCTCTTTTAGCGAAATGCCAAACGTGGCGGCGATGAATTTTTGTAGATTCTTTCCCGGCGCCCAGGTTTTCTTGCCCATGAAGGCGATTGCCGGCGGGTTGTGTTGATACCCCGCATAGACGCACGTGGTCAGCATGTCATAAGTGGGTGAGATGTGTACGTCGGACCGCGAGGTGTAAAGGAGAGATAAATTTTTTGCGTGGCAGTCCGCGTTACGCAATGCATAAGTAAGTAGCAGGGTTGTTGTGAGGTGGCGAAAGGTGTTAAGGCGATGTGCGCCGGGCACATGATCGCGCACGGCTTTAGCGATGCGTTCCCAAGTGGCGTCATATTTCGACGCGGGACGTAAGCCTAACAGCGCGCAGAAATCTTCCATGCCCCAGTACGGTTGACCATTCTCATCCACGTCGAAACGGTGCACGACAAGCGCTTTGCCGTCCTGGGATACTTCCGTTTTCGCGGTTGGAAGCACCTTGGCTGCGACTTGCATACAAAAGTGCTCATTAAGCGCGGCATAAGGAAGTTTGTTCGATGAGCCTTTGATAATGTGTCGATGCGTGAGGAGCGTTGCCTTGCTATTGGGATCGAGAGGCGCGGCTTTGACTTGATCTTGTTGCGCATCCAGAAACTTCGGGACTACGCCGGAGACGCCGCTGGCGGCATGCTGCCGCACGAGTTCCGCAAACGCTGCTTCGGAATTATCGCCTTGCAAGATATCCGCTACTTCGATGGGGGTGGGCGGTTCATTCAATGTGGCGCCTGGAGCCGCGATTTGAAGTCGTCCAACCATGTTACGGCCGATAACAGAAAGAAGCGCCGTTGGGCTTCCGCTGATGTGAGGGCCGAATTGCTCCTGTAGCACCTGTAGCAGGTAACCTTCGGGCAGGTTCATTTGGAAGATGGGGTGAAGTTGATCTTCCCAGACGTACGATTCAGCGCGTACCGGCATGGTCAGGGAAACGAGATCGTTCGCCGTTGTGTCCGCGTGGTAGGTGAGCACGCTTTTGAAGTCGCCCACCGTCTCTAACATGGCGACGTCACGGCCCAGCACATAGACCGCGAGTTTCATGCGCCACCCCGCTCTTTGCGTAGTTCATCAAGTGAGCCGGAGGCGCCCATCTCAATAAACTGTAGCTCCATCCCAAGGACTGCTAGCACCGCCATCAACTTTCGGGCGCCAAATTCAACGACGCGTCCACGCTCGAAACGAGAGAGGGATTCTTGCGAGATGCCGGCCTGCGTAGCTACTTCTCCTTGCCGTAAGCTCAGTGCTTGACGGCGGGCAGCGACCATTTCACCAAGTTCTTGAAGGGTTTGCATTTGATATATACGTCAAAATTTAAGCAAATATGCCATATTTTTGACGTAAAAATCAAAAAATAAATGAATGCTTGGGACGTATTCGTTACTGCAAGTCGAGAATTCGGCTTAAGTCGGCTATTGTTTCGGGCGGTGATGCGCGGAGAAATCCCCCGCTTTTTACTTGGCCTCCCTAGTAGACATCTCTACGATAGCGCCCCTCATCAACCAAACGCTCAATCTCTTCCTTACCCAGAATGTCTACAAGCGCCTCGTCAACTCCAGGCGCCATGCCATCTACGCTGCCGCAAACATAAATCGCTGCTCCCTCGGAAATCCAGTTTCGTACTTCATTCTTCGCTTGTCTCACGCGATCCTGCACATATCCGCGCTCGGCTTGATCGCGGGAGAACGCCATGTCCACTCGAGTTAACAGCCTTTGCGTTTGCCAAGTCTCAATTTCTTCCCGGTAATAGAAATCGCGAGCCGCATTGCGCTCGCCGAAGATGAGCCAATTGCGCCGATGTTCTGCACGCGTACGCGCCTTGAGGTGGCTGCGGAGGCTGGCAAGGCCAGTTCCATTGCCGATCAGGATCAGCGGCCTGTCATCGTCGGGTAAGCGAAAACTATTGTTTGCACGAATGCGTAGCTCTATCTCGGCCCCAATGGCGGCATGCTCGGTTAGCCAGCCGGAGCCTGAGCCAAAGCCGTCATTCAAGCGAACTTGGCGAATGAGTAAATGCACTGCGCCGTCTTCTGGCAGCGAGCTGATGGAGTATTCGCGCTGCGGCAGGGGCGTTAATGCATCGACAAAGTTCTGGATTGAGTTTGCTTCCAGTTTTATTCCCGGAGATGCGAGAACGCTGCGTGCTAATACTTCGGCGAGAGGCTGAGTACGGCCCGCATATTGCACCAGCACGCGGCCATCAAGGCCCGTGTCATTCAGGAACTGCGCAACGCGTGTGCGGGAATGCCGTGGGACTACTTCGACGAGATCGCCGGATTTCCAATCAATAGGCAATGGATAGATGGGCGCTAATTCGACATGGAATGTAGGGCCGCCCTGGCTTCCGGGATTGAGCAGTCGGCGAGCTGCCAAACGCCAGCGTCCGTATTCGGGTTTGGTCCAACTTTGAGCATTGTTTGCACCGGATAATGAACCAAGATGGCGCCGCCAGTTATCGAGAGATTTGATGTCGCCGTTGTCCACTTCAATCGGCTCGAACAACGGTTGTGCGCCTTGTCCGCGAAGCCAATGGTCGAGCGCTTTTCCGAAGCCGCAGAAAGTTTTGTACTGGCGATCTCCCAACACGAGCAGGCCAAAGCGCAGACCGTCAAGTTGCGTGTGCCGCTTCATCAGTTTGCGCACAAACGAGCGGGCGCTATCGGGCGGTTCTCCATCACCGAACGTGCTTACGACGAATAGCGCGCGTCGGAAGCGTTTGAAATGATCCTGGGTCAGGCGATTTAACGGCTGCACGGTGACGGGCATGCCAACCGCCTGTAGATAGCTGGCGGTTTGCCAAGCCAGACGCTCGGCGAAACCGGTCTGGCTCGCAAAGCCGATTAATAGCTCTTCCACAGCGGCGCCGACATCGACAGGTCGAGGAGGATTCGTGACCTGAGCTTTGCGGGCTGCTTGTTTCTTTTTCCGACGGTCCAGATAAAGCATCCAGCCGGTTATGGCGAACAGCGGCATGGCGAGGCTTGAAAGCATCAACGCGACCATTCCGGGCAGGCCGAAGAAGCTACCGGAATGCAGCGCGAACATACTGCTCATTAGCTTCGCACCCAATGGCTTCTCGTTGTAGCGTTCGTGCTGCGTTATCTCTCCAGTGGTTGCGTTCACCGTTAATCGGTTGCTGGCGCGATCATGGGATGGATTGGCTCCCAGATAATTGATTTGCACCGCTTGGCCCGCCCGTTCGGGAAGGCGCAGGGTTACGCTGCTGAATTCATCGACTTCTTGTCGAAATGCCGACCATGCGGGAGTAATGTCGGGCGCTTGTTGTTGACCAGCTTTCTGTTCCTTGCCTTTTCCTGCCCCTGCGGCGTTCTGCTGATTGGGACGCGGCGCTCCAGTCAAAGCGAAAAGACCATCGCGGTACCAATCGTAAGACCAGTACAAGCCGGTGAGGCCCATCAGTAGGTAAGGAAGGAGAACCCATGTGCCGATGACTGAATGCAGATCCCACAGGAATCCGCGACCTTTGCGGGCCCAATGAAATGTGAACCAGGTTCGCCAATTCAACATTCGTCGCGGCCAACGCAAATAGAGCCCCGAGAGGGCTAATACAATCAGCCCAATGGTGGAGGCGCCGACAATTTGTTTGCCTAGGGGCTGTTGACGTTTTGTGCCGAGGGTGATGAAAGAAGAGGAGCAAACCCGCAGAATTAAGGCTCCTACACCGATCACCCTGCGAGTTTGCAATGCCCCGATTGATGCTCAGTGACGAGCTTTGGTCGAAGCTGAAGAAAATTTTGCTTCAACAGGCCATTTACCACAAGCCCGATTTGCGGATGACCGTGGAAGGCATGCTGTATCGCATGCGCGTCGGTTGCCCCTGGCGGGATCTGCCTGACGCCTTCGGCGGCTGGAATTCGATCTATAAGCGCTTCAATGCTTGGTCGGCCGCCGGCAAGTGGCGCAAGGTTTTCAACGCGCTGCTGATTGATCCGGACTTCGAGTGGGTGTTCATCGACGGAACCTACGCCAAGGCCCATCAACACAGCGCCGGCGCCGCCGGCGGTCAGCCTGAGGCCGTGGGTAAAAGTCGCGCCGGCAATACGAGCAAAATCCACTTGGCCGTCGATGCGCACGGCTTGCCTGTGGCGTTCGAAATTACAGGAGGGGAGGTCAATGACTGTACTGCCGCCCCCGAATTAATTGCCCAGACGCCATCCGCTGAAGTGATCGTGGCGGACAAAGGCTACGACAGCGAGCGCATCCGTAGTCAGATCGAGGCGCAGGGCGCTCGCCCGGTGATTCCCAGAAAGCGGAACTCCACCAAAGGAAACGCCGATCTGGATCGTGGTCTGTACCGCTACAGACACTTGGTAGAGAACGCCTTTGCCCGACTGAAACACTATCGGGCTGTGGCGTGCCGATACGACAAACTGAAGCGAAATTACGAAAGCGTGATCGCCATGGCCTGTGCGCTTCTATGGTTACCCATGTGAAACGTCAACAGCCCCTACGTCATCGGCGGCGAGCCATCGATGAATCTCCATTGTGGTTCGGAAGAATCCGGCGCCGCGCGGCTGGCCGAGCATTTTTCCGGTGTAGGGATTCGCATAGTGCGTTTCATTGCGTCGGGCTGTGTTGTTTTGTCCGGCCTTGCCGCTAGATCGCGTTGCTAGAACGACGCGAGCGGCGCTTTGCGGATCGGCGAAAAGCGTGAGTGAGGTGACTCGCTTATCCGGCTGATCGGCTTCAATTCGAGCGAGCAGTTCTGCTGGCGGCAGAGGGGACTCCCCCCCTGATTGCACGCGCATGACATGCGGATTTAGCCAGAGTAGAAGCTCATCCTGAAAAGAGAGCATCGCGCCGGTGACGCCCACAACAGCAAGCACGAGGCCGGCGGTGATGCCTAACAGCCAATGAATTTGGAACCAGATTTTTTTTAACATTATTACACCTGGAAGATGCTTTTGCGTTGAGGCGCTACGGTTCTGCCCACATGCGAATCAGATTGTGATAACACCCCGTCAATTGAATGCGCGCGGCGTTGTCGGCGTCAGACGCGTTAAGTCTTTGAATGGCGCTATCGAGATCGAATAACAGCGTTCGCTGACTATCGTCTCGAATCATGCTTTGAATCCAGAAAAATGACGCGATACGCACGCCTCGTGTGACAGGCGATACGCGATGCAAGCTGGTGGCGGGATAGACGATGAGATCGCCAGCGGATAACTTCACCGCATGCGCGCCGTAGGTGTCTTCAATGAGAAGCTCGCCGCCGTCGTAGTCCGCCGGATCGTTTAAAAATAATGTCGCGGAAATATCGGTGCGGATTTTCATGCCGCTTCCCGGCAGTAGGCGCACGGCGTTGTCCACATGATTGCCGAATTGCTGGCCGCCTTCGTAGCGGTTGAATAGCGGTGGGTACACGCGAGCGGGAAGTGTTGAGCTGATAAATAGCGGATTACGTTCAAGCGCCGTCAGAATCATGTCGCCTAGTTCATGCGCAACCGGCGAATTTTCTGGCAACTGAAGATTGTTTTTTACTTGAGCGCCTTGATAACCGGCAGTCGCGCGACCATCCACCCAAGCCGCCGCCGCGAGTTGCTCACGGCAGCGGTTGAGTTGTTCTGATGACAGAACATTTGGTATGGAGAGAAGCATTAGAACCGATAGGTCAACGTAGCAACTGCCGAACGGCCTGCCGCAGGCGTGGCGCGACCGCCGGAGGCGACTTCAAAGTACTTCTCGTCCGACAGATTCAACAGGTTCAATCGCACGTCGTAGCTTTTTTGAATGTAAGCCACGGTTGCGTCAAAGCGCGTATAGCTGCCGACTTCGGCCGTGTTGCCGTTGTTCGTAAATCGCTCTGACGAATACACTACGCCACCGCCGATTTCCCAGGCTTTTGTCAGGTTGTAAGCCGTCCAGAGCGAAGCCGAGTGTTCGGGCGTGTTCTGCAATGTGTTGCCCTTGGTGCCGTCCGTTGATTCGAGAATCTCGCCATCCAGGTAGGTATAGCCGGCAAGGATTCGCCACTTCGGCGTGATCCGCCCTGCGGCGCTGAATTCGAAGCCATCCACTCGAATATCACCGTCGAGAGTGACAAATCCAGTGATCGAATCGGTGGTTCGGGCGTTGGTTTTATCAACGCGGAATAAGGCGGCGTTCAATCCTAAACCGCCTTCCAGCAGATCCCACTTGGCGCCCACTTCATAGGAACGGTTCTTTTCCGGAGAAACGCTTTGGTTCGCTGCGCTTAGAACCAGCGTTTCGGCGGAAGGGTTGAACGAAGTGCCGTACGAAGCGTAATAAGACTGCGTGTCGGTCGGCTGGAAAATAACGCCGCCGCGTACGCTGGTCATGCGGTCTTTTCTCGATATTTGAGAATTAACGGCGCCCGTGTTGCTGTCAGTGACGGTCGACTCGAAATCGAATTGATCCCGACGCACGCCGCCGACCAGTTTCCACTGCTTGGAGAGTTCGATCTGGTCGTTCACGTAAACAGCGATGGTATCGCTTTCGTTATCGGTGAACGTCGTCCGATTGCGAACTACCGATGCAGGCATGGGTCCGTAGACTGGGCTCGTCAGAGATTGATTAGGTTCGCCGATCCAGTCGTAACCTTGGTTCTCATAGTATTCGCGACCGACTTCGAGACCAGCGACCACGGTGTGTTTTACGGCGCCCGTGGCGAAATTTGCGATCAGGTCCGTTTGGTTGAATAACGACTTATCGTCGACTTCACGGTCGCGGCGATTGCGAACGCCCACGTTGGTGATGGTGGTTGGCGATGCGTCGATGCGTGCGCTGTTGAATTGCGTTTGGTTGCGTAAGCTGAGCGTCGGAGAGAACTTGTGCTCTACGCGAACATTTAGCACGTCCACATCCTGCTCGAAGTTGTCGTCGGTGAAGCCGTAAAAATTGTTTTCGTTGACGTCGATAGGCTTGGCAGGGCTCGCTTTGGTTCCGCCGGCTGCATAGGGAACGCCGTAGTCCGGAATGTCTTCGCGACGTTGATGCACTGACGAAATGGTCAATTCAGTTGGCGTGCCGATGCCGAAACGCAGCGAGGGAGCAATGCCGTAACGCTTGGATTCAACGACATCGCGCGTGGATTCGTTCGTGTGCGCGACAGCGGCGATGCGGAACGCCGACGTGTCGGACATCTTTCGGTTGAGGTCGGCGGTGGCGCGATAGTACGAATCGGTTCCAACGCCGAGGCCAACTTCAGAGATGTCCTGAAGCGTTGCTTGTTTGGAGACTTGGTTGATCACGCCGCCAGTCGACCCGCGACCGAACAGCATGGAGGAAGGTCCTTTTAACACTTCGACGGAATCGAGAAAGAACGTCTCGCGAGCATATTGACCGCGATCGCGCATGCCGTCGAGGAACAAATCGGTGCGGGCGGAATAACCACGAATGTTGATGTTGTCGCCGATTGCGCCGCCTTCGCCGGCGGAAAGCGTAATGCCCGGCACGTTTCTTAGCGCATCGGTCAACGAGGTAGCGGCCTGAGAGTCGAGCACTGCGCGATTAATGATCGTTACGGATTGAGGAATGTCGCGAATCAGCGCAGGCGCCTTTCCGCCAATAGTCGTTTTGGCGGGAGCGTAGTCATCCTTAACAGATTGATCTTGGACCTTTACTTCCGGAAGCGTAGTGGCGGATGGCGTGGACTGAGCAAATGCTTGTTGGAAAGCGATAGGCGTAGCGAAAACGGTGACCAGCGCGGCAGCGATTGGGGTAAGTCTGCGATTCATTGATTTTCCTTGTTTGGTTAGCGTGCGCCTGACTAATCAGACGCATAAAAAACGAGAGGCTGGCTAACCCGGCGTAGATCAAAGAACCGGCTGGCTGGCGACAATGCCTGCTATTTCGCTATGGCGATTGAAATCGGTTGGATGAGCGAGAGGGACAATTTCTCGCAATGCGTCTCAACCATTTGAAAAATTATAAATGAGAATGATTGTTATTTGCAATGTTTGGTGATTAGCTATTCCGGCTAATCGGAGGGGCGTCGCTCGTTGCCCCGGCTTGCTCGTGGAACAGGCCGACCTTTAGAATCGGCTCCTCTACTCCTTCCCCCAATAACAACCGTGAACATCGCCCGCCGCTACACCCTTACGCTTTCCTGCCCTGACCGCGTCGGCATTGTCGCCGCTGTCAGCACTTTTCTTGCGCAACACAACGGATGGATCGTTGAGGCGAATCATCACGCGGACAATCAGTCCGTACGGTATTTCATGCGACAGGAGATTTTGGCGGAATCGTTGCCGTTCGGAATTGACGCATTCAAATCCAAGTTCGCTGAGGTGGCCCAGGAATTCCAGATGGAGTGGCGAATTTCGGATTCCGCTGTTCCGCATCGCGTCGTGATTCTAGTGAGCCGGGAAGATCACTGCCTTTATGATTTGCTGCACCGATGGAAGAGCCGCGAGTTCAACTTTGATATTCCTTGCGTCGTTTCCAACCATGACACATTGCGCGGCTTTGTTGAGTGGCACGGCATTCCTTTTCATCATGTGCCGATGACAGCGGAGACCAAGCTAAAAGCGTTCGACGAGATTGTTCGACTATTCGAGCACTATCGTGGCGATACGATGGTGCTTGCCCGCTATATGCAGATTTTGTCGGCGGAGGTGTGCGATGCGTACGCCAGTCGCATCGTCAACATTCATCACAGTTTCTTACCTTCCTTCGCCGGAGCACGCCCTTATCACCAGGCCTTCGAGCGAGGCGTGAAGTTGATTGGCGCCACTTGTCATTACGTGACCACAGAACTGGACGCAGGGCCAATCATCGAACAAGACACGGTGCGGGTAGACCACGGCGACTCCGTGGAAGATCTGGTGCGCTACGGCAAGGATATCGAGAAGGCGGTATTGGCTAGAGGGCTGCGATATCACGTGGAGGACCGGGTGCTGCGGGATGGGAATAAGACGATCGTATTCAGGTAGTTCCGTTTTTCATTGGAATCGATAAACCACTTTACTCACTTACTTATCATCGTTTTAAGACGTTCCAAAAAAATGGGCGCCCGAAGGCGCCCGATTAATGATTTACCGACTAGTAAATGCATTAGTTGTGATACGCGGATTCCCCATGCGAGGTGATATCCAGACCTTCGCGTTCCTCTTCTTCCGGAACACGCAGACCAATCAGCAAATCAGCGATTTTGTAAGCGATGAATGCAACGATCGCTGACCAGACGATGGTTATACCTACACCAGTGGCCTGCGTAATTACTTGACCGCCGATGGAGTAACCATCAGCCACTTTGTTCGCCACATAGTCGTAAACGCCCGTGCCGCCCAAGGATGGAGCAGCGAATACGCCGGTCAGAATGGCGCCAAGAATACCGCCCAGTCCGTGTACGCCAAACACATCCAGCGCATCGTCCGCTCCCAGCAAACGCTTGAGACCATTAACGCCCCACAAGCAGATTACGCCGGAGAGCAAGCCCATGATGATGGAGCCCATTGGACCGACAAAGCCGCACGCTGGGGTGATGGCGACCAAGCCGGCGACCGCGCCCGATGCCGCGCCCAACATGGAAGGTTTGCCTTTAAGCAGCCATTCAGCGAATACCCAGGAAAGGGTCGCAGCGGCGGTAGCCAGAAGCGTGTTGACGATCGCCAACGCCGCCAAGCCGTTTGCCTCCAGGTTGGAGCCGGCGTTGAAGCCGAACCAGCCCGCCCACAGCAGAGAAGCGCCAACCATCGTGAAGGCTAAGCTGTTCGGCGCCATGGATTCCTTGCCATAGCCGATCCGTTTTCCAATCACATAAGCGCCGACCAAACCAGCAACGCCTGCATTGATGTGCACGACAGTGCCGCCAGCGAAGTCCAGTGCGCCCTTAGCCCACAACCAGCCGGCGTTGGCGGTTACAACTTCCAATGTCTTGGCGTCGGTGATCGCATCGGGGCCGTCCCAATACCAGACCATGTGCGCGATCGGCAGGTAAGCGAAGGTGAACCACAGGACGCCGAACAACAATACCGCGGAGAATCGTGCGCGTTCAGCGAATGCGCCAACGATCAGCGCAACAGTGATGGCTGCGAAGGTGCACTGAAAGGCGAAGAAACTTAATTCGGGAATCACAACGCCTTTGCTGAAGGTGGCGGCGACCGAGTCCGGCGTAATGCCTTTCAGGAAAAGCTTGTCGAAGCCGCCGAAGAATGGAGTCTTCGCCGTAAATGCGACGCTATAACCATAAATCGCCCACAACACGCTGATCAGTGCGAATACGACGAATACCTGCATCAGCACGGAGAGCATGTTCTTCGACCGTACTAATCCGCCGTAGAACAGCGCGAGACCCGGGATGGTCATCAGAATCACCAGAACGGTGGAGATGGATATCCAGGCGGTGTCGCCTTTATTCGGGGTGGGGGCTGCAGCGGCGGGCGCCGCTTGTGCCGGAGCCGCTTCGGCCGTTGCGGCCGCGGGCGCTGCTGCGTCTGCCGGGGCGGCTTGCGCCGTCACGACGACGGGCTCCGCTGGCTTTGCATCTTGTGCGAAGCTTGGGCTGGCGGCGAAAACGGCCGTCAGCATCGCAAGCATGGTTATCAGCTTCTTCATTGACTCCTCCCTGTTATAACGCGTCCGCGCCGGTCTCGCCGGTGCGAATACGGATTACTTGCTCCAGCTCAAAGACGAAAATCTTGCCATCGCCGATTTTGCCGGTATTGGCGGATTTTTCAATCGCCTCGATGACTTGATCCAGTAGTTCGGTTTTGATTGCAGCTTCGATTTTAACCTTGGGCAGGAAGTCCACCACGTACTCAGCGCCGCGGTAAAGCTCCGTGTGCCCCTTTTGCCGCCCGAAGCCTTTGACTTCAGTGACGGTAATGCCCTGTACGCCTATGGCGGACAGCGCCTCCCGCACTTCGTCCAGCTTGAACGGCTTGATGATGGCCGTAACGAGTTTCATGGTTGCTCCTTGATTGGTTTTGTAAAGACGGTTTGGCCTAACCCGGATGTTTCATAAATTGCGCGAGCCCTCGCTGGTCTTTTGATCCGTAGGAAAATTTTGTTCCGTCGGGCGTATGAATAACTATGCCGCTCCTTCACAAAATTCCCCTACGAATCAAAATCCGGCGCGATCATCTCGCGAATTTACGAAACATCCGGCTTAGAACACTTTTTTCAGATACAGATAGCCAAAGTTGTCGCCGATAAAGTTGTTGGTGCTGGCTGGCGTATATGCGGCTCTGGTCAGGGCGTCATCGTCCGCGTCTGTCTCGGTGTAGCCGACAGCAAGTGTCCAGTCCTTGGCGAATGACCATGCGCCTTCAACCTTATAGTCGGTATATGACAGGATGTCGTTATCCACGCCGTTACAAGTTCCCTTGTATTCCTGCTTGCCGATATGGCCCAGAACGCTGAAGTCGCCGATCGGCCAGCTGGCGGTCAAATCGAGGTAATACGTTCCTTCCGCGTCGCAGACGCCGAAGGTTTCGTCGAGGCTGTGTGAATACTTGAGGGAGATGGTTTTCCAACCGCCGGCTACATAAAGCTCAGTGGTGTTTGGCTTGGTGACGCCCGATAAATAGGTCCCGGGATACTGATAGCGCAAGACGCCCACATCCACGAAGAAATCGCCAAAGGTTGGCTTGAAGCCTGTATATATGTCTGTTTCCAGGCTGGCGGATGTGCCCGGAGCAAAATCACTCAGCCAACTAATGTTGGAGCCCCATACGCCTGCGTAAAAGCCGCTTTGGTGGGCATAGTCGAAGCCGCCTTGCAGAGCCGGATCTTCATTGGTTTGAGTAAGTCCACGGAAAATGTATTGGCTGAAGAGACCAACGTTGCCGGTAATCGTATGTTCCGCGGCGAGCGCGGGTACGGCGGAAATGATGGCGGATGCCGC
The DNA here is from genome assembly GCA_035539675.1 of Burkholderiales bacterium. Taxonomy (GTDB): domain Bacteria; phylum Pseudomonadota; class Gammaproteobacteria; order Burkholderiales; family DATLHW01; genus DATLHW01. The sequence goes on from DATLHW010000110.1 coordinate 13,228, forward strand.
AAGCAGACGAGTCAATAGACGCATGGCGAGGTTCCTTAGTGAAGGGAATTTTGTTAATTCAGAAAACGCTTACATAACGGCTACCAAGCCGTACAGCAGTTTGTGTGCCAAGCAAATAAACTTATAACTTTCATGGTTTTGAGTTCGTTTGGCTCCTAGGTATGAGGTTGTGTGCGCCATAGTGGTGCGCTGTGGGTGGTGGTTTGTGCGAAAGTGGTGCATTGGTTGCGGCCTCTGATTTCGACGAAATGCAAAAGGTCCTTTTGTTAAACTGGCGAGAGATCCTTAATGGAGTTATTAAATGTTCAACAACAAATTGTTCGATGAATTCAGCCGAAAATTTTCCGAACTGGTTGCCCAAAGCCCGTTGCAGGATATCGAAAAGAATTCCCGCGCCTTGCTAGCGCAAATGTTTTCCAAGCTGGATTTGGTGACGCGAGAAGAGTTCGACGTGCAACAACAACTGTTGGTCAGGACGCGAGAAAAGCTGACAGCGTTGGAAACCAGAATTGCGGAGTTAGAGAAGGAAAGGGGCAAGCAGTAAGAACCTGTTTACGATCTTACTGCGCGAGGTGATATTGAGGCTCCGGTGCTCGACGTACCACTTGTACGTGTCTGCTCCTCGCCTCAATCTCGCCTCGCTCGCTACAGATCGTAAACAGGTTCTAAGGCGAATTCGCCATCGTATTTAGCCCATCCGAATAGCTTTGCGCACTTTTAATATTTTCTCTAAAAAATAATGTCCCTCGCAGTTCTTTACAGCCGCGGCCTTAACGGAATGGATGCTCCCTTGGTCACCGTGGAAACCCATCTTGGCGGCGGCCTGCCTTCGTTCACCATCGTTGGGTTACCCGAAGCGGAGGTAAAGGAAAGCAAGGACCGCGTTCGGGCGGCTCTCCAAACCGCCCGCTTTGAATTTCCTGCTCGCAGAATCACAGTCAATCTGGCGCCGGCGGAGTTGCCTAAGGAAAGTGGACGGTTCGATTTGCCGATCGCCATTGGCATTCTTGTCGCATCAGGACAATTGCCCCGTAACGACCTTGAGAACTATGAGTTGGCTGGAGAATTGGCGCTAACGGGTGAAATCCGGCCGATTCGCGGCGCATTGGCCATGACATATAAAGCGGTTTCGGCGGGCCGGGCATTCATCTTGCCAGTGGAAAGCGCTGAAGAGGCCGCACTCGTGGACGGCGCCAGCATTTATCCGGCGAAGAATTTATTGCAGGTGTGCGCGCATCTAGCGGGTACGGAACGGCTGCAATTGGCGAGCAGAACGCCGAACTCCAACCGCATGCCTTACGCAGACTTCAGCGATGTGAAGGGGCAGACGCAGGCCAAGCGTGCGCTGGAGATCGCCGCTACGGGCGGCCACAGCATATTGATGATGGGACCGCCCGGTACCGGCAAATCGATGTTGGCGCAGCGTTTTCCCGGCATCTTGCCGGAGATGACCGCTGAGCAGGCATTGGAGTCCGCTGCTTTGCAGTCGCTCGCTAACGGTGGTTTCCGAATCGAGAATTGGCGTCGGCGGCCGTTTCGCTCGCCGCATCACACGGCTTCTGGCGTAGCGCTCGTGGGTGGCGGCAGTTCTCCACGACCCGGCGAGATTTCGCTTGCGCATCATGGCGTTTTATTTC
>DATLHW010000111.1:0-7387 GCA_035539675.1 Burkholderiales bacterium
TGCCGCTCCCACAAAGTCGGTGACGTTCAGCAACGAGACCAACGAAACGTCTTGAAACAGCACAATGGTTTGCGTCAGCAGCACCGGCAGCATGTTGCGAAAAGCCTGCGGCAGAATGATCAGTTTCATCGATTGCCAGTAGTTCAAACCCAATGCATAAGCCGCGCCCACTTGGCCACGCGGAATGCTTTGAATGCCGGCGCGCATGATCTCGCAAAAGTAGGCCGCCTCGAACATGATGAAGGTGATGTAGGCCGAGCGTTCGGCGCCGATCTGTGGCGGTCGCTCCGCTCCCGTGATCGATTGGAGGATGACCGGTACAAGGAAATAGAACCAGAAGATGACCAGCAGCAGCGGAATCGAGCGCATCAGATTGACGTATCCCGCAGCGAACAGCGCTAATGGTTTGAACGATGATAGCCGCGCCATGGCCAGCAGGGTGCCGAAAATGACGCCGCCTATGGCTGCGACGACGGTCAGTTGAAGCGTGTATTGAAGGCCCTTCAGCAAGTACGGCCAAACGCGGGTTATGACTTCAAAGTCTAGGTCGCCCATTATTTGCCTCCCGCGATATAGCCAGGAACGGCGGTGCGCTTCTCGATAAAGGCCATCACGCGATTGGCTGTCATGGCGATGACGACATAAATGAGTGTCGCGGCGCCGAAGGCTTCGAAGTAGCGGAAGGTCATTTCGCCCATTTCACGGGTTCGGAAGAATAGCTCGACCAAGCCGATAGAGTAGGCCACGGCCGTGTTCTTGATCAGGTTCATCAACTCCGACGTGAGCGGCGGAATGATGATGCGGTAGGCCATCGGCAGTAGCACATATCGATAGGTTTGCGCCTGCGTCAAGCCTAGCGCATAGCCTGCGTTACGTTGACCGCGCGATAGTGATTGAATGCCGGAGCGCACCTGTTCCGAGATCCGCGCCGCGGTGAACATTCCCAAACAGACCACGGCGGTAACCAGTTGGTGGTCGGTGGGATCCAGCGTCGTCACCCATACTTTCACCGCGGGAATCAATCCTGGAATGACGAAGTACCAGACGAAGAACTGGACGATTAAGGGAATGTTGCGGAAAAGTTCAACGTAGGCGTTGCCGAGGCGAACGAGCCAGGGTTTGTCCGCGGTGCGGACGACGCCGAGCATTGAGCCTAGCGAGAAGGCGATGATCCAGGCGAAGAAGGACACCGCTAAGGTCCATTTAAGTCCTGAGGCAAGCATTTGCCACCAGGCGCCGTCTCCATCCGGGACTTGCTCAAGGAATATGCCCAAGTTCATTTTTTTCAATCCTGATAAATCTTCCGGACTTGCCGGAAGATTTATTGATTTTCTCCTCCCGTAAATTAAGGAGGCGTTAGCGTGGGCTGACGCTTAACTATTCCCACATGTCGACACTTCCTGCCTCTATCCCCGTCTCCCCTTAAGAGGGAAAACGGGCTATCCGATGGAGGTTAAAGTCTCGTCAACTACGTTACACCCCCTTATCGTTCGGGTTCGCAAATGCCTCCTTGATGGCGGGCGTCATTGGGAAGTTCATATTGCTTCCCTTTGGCGGAATCGGGCTGGTGAACCACTTGGCGAAGATCTTCTCGATTTCACCCGATTTCATGACCGCGCCGATGGACTTGTCCACCAAAGCCTTGAACTGCGGATCGTCCTTTCGCAGCATCATGCTATAGGGCTCTTGGCGAAGCGATTCCGGCAAAATCTTGAAGTCTTTCGGATTACGCGAATTGGCGATCTGGCCGGCCAATAAAATGTCATCCATCACGAACGCTACCGAACGGTCGTCCGCCATTAGCAGGAAAGATTCCGCATGGTCCTTGCCGTAGATTTCCTTGACGTCCACATGCTGAGTTTTTTCGTACGCCTTGAGGAGCGGGACCGAGGTGGTGCCCGAGGTGGTGGATATCGTCTTGCCATTCAAATCGGCAAGAGCGTTGACGTTGGAGGTTTTCTTTACCGCCGCGGTGATATTGACGACGAAGTAGGTTGGTCCGAAGGCGACCTGTTCCTGACGTTTCACGGAGTTCGTCGTGGAGCCGCATTCCAAATCGATGGTGCCATTCGTCAACAGAGGAATCCGGTTCGATGAGGTGACTGCCTGCAAGTTCACCTTCAGATTGGGCTGCTTCAACTCGGCCTTCACGGAATCGACGATCTTCATGCATAAATCCATCGCATAGCCGATCGGCTGTTGTTTGTCGTCCAGATAAGAAAAGGGGATGGATGATTCGCGGTGGCCAATGGTGATTGACCCGGTTTCCTTGATTTTCTTCAGTGTACCGGTTAATTCCTGGGCTATGGCGGGCAGGGATGCAACGGCGCACGACAGGGCTGCTACCAGAATCTTTACTCTCATCATTTGATCGACTCCTCAAAGTTTAAAAATGACTTATTGATATATTAGGACTGCTTTTAGACGCCTTTGTCATTTGGATTATTAAATGCGTCTCGGATTGCGTCCGTCATCGGGAAGTTCAAGTTGATTCCCTTCGGGGGAATGGGGGTCATGAACCACTTCTTATAAATTTGGGCGATCTCACCGGATTTCATGACGCCAGTAATGGTTTTATCTATCAATGCCTTAAATTGCGGATCGTTCTTTCGCAGCATCATGCTGTAGGGCTCCTGGCGTAGCGATTCTGGGAGGATTTTGAAGTCCTTCGGGGCTTTCGAATGTGCGATATAGCTCGCCAACAAAATATCATCCATCACGAAGGCGTGTGCGTCGCCGTCCACCATCAACTGGAACGACTCAGGTCCGCTTTTACCGTAAATCTCTCTTACAGTAATGCTCTTGGTCTTTTGATAATTTTTGAACAAAGGAACCGATGTCGTACCGGAAGCAGTGGAGATAACCTTGTTGTGCAGATCGGATATCAATTCGATCTGGGAACTCTTCTTCACCGCCGCTGTTACATTGGCGACGAAGTAAGTCGGGCCAAAGGCGACCCATCGCTGGCGGTCCAGAGAGTTCGTGGTCGCGCCGCATTCAAGGTCGATCACATTATTTTGCAGCAGCGGAATTCGGTCGGACGACGTGATCGGTTGCAACGCTACCTTCAAGTTCGGAATTTTTAGTTCGATCTTGATTGCGTCGACCACTTTTAAGCATAGATCAATGGCGTAGCCGATGGGCTGGTGTTTGTCGTCCACGTATGCGAATGGGATGGACGCTTTCAGATGGCCGATCGTAATTGTCCCGGTTTCCTTGATTTTCTTCAGAGTGCCCGATAGTTCCTGAGCGGCGGCCGGGAGGGAGAGCAGGCCACAGAACAGCATCGCCAAAAGAATTTTAGCTTTTGTCATTTGATCAGGCTCCTCAGCGTTTATATTTTTGCCGGCCTCTGCGTTATGGCTGGCGCCACTACACAACGATGCTAAGGCGATAATACTTAGCCACTCGGGGCTTGTCCATTCGCATTAACGCTGTTTGCTATACGGCAATGCGTCATACGGGGCTCTTTTGCTCATTCAACTTTTTCGGGCGTTCATTAACCAACAAACAAGGCGGCCGCGACTCGCCGACCTTCGCCGACCAGAATGTTGTAAGTGCGACAAGCCGCTGGTGTATCCATGACCTCGATTCCAATGCGGGCCTTACGCAACGGTTCGGCTAGACGGGGATGGGGGAAGCGGATCCGCTCCCCGGTTCCCAGAATGATCACTTCGACCGCCAGGGTGGCCAGATGGGTGAAATCCGCTTCGGATAAAGAGTCGAACGAATCGGCTCCCCACGGTTCGACCAGCCTGTCGGGAAGAATAATGACGTTGGTTTCAATATGGCGCTGATTTACCGCCACAAAACCCTTCCCATATCCGGTGCAGAGGTTTTGGGAGCCTGAATCAGTAAGATGGAATTTCAAGGTATTCTCTTTGCTAATTAAACGGTTATGGTTACAATTCGGGACGGTCTCACCACCTCGAATGCGCCGTGATGACAAGTTTGGCGTACTCGCACTTCAGCCCGCTGTCGTAAACGTGTTGCTCGTACGCCTGCGTTTCTCGACCTGATGTCAGGCCGCATGCCGCTATTTCTTCACCCGCGATTTATTTCGGTCGGCAATGGCGTGCGTTTGGAACTTGTTCGAGGCCAGTAGCGAGCGGCCTGGGATCGGGCGACGGAAGCGCAAGTTCGAGTCTGCACGCTGATTTATCGAGGCGCGTCCCCGAGGAAGCGCCACAATCTTAAAGGATGGTATAGCATGAGCACAGTCCCGAAGCCTGCCACTATTTCAATTTTAAAACACTCCACCGTGCAACCTATCCTGAAATCTGCGAAGTTGGCCAACGTCTGTTATGACATTCGGGGGCCTGTCATGGTGCGGGCCAAGCAAATGGAGGACGACGGGCATCGGATCATCAAGCTCAACATCGGTAATCCGGCGCCGTTCGGTTTCGATGCGCCCGAGGAAATCGTGCAAGACGTGATTCGCAATTTGCCCAACGCCTCGGGTTACTGCGACTCCAAGGGACTGTTTTCCGCGCGTAAAGCGATTATGCAATACACGCAGCAAAAGCAGGTTCGCGGCGTGACCATCGAAGATATTTACATCGGCAACGGCGTATCCGAGTTGATCGTGATGAGCGTCCAGGCGCTGCTGAACAATGGCGACGAAGTGCTCGTCCCCGCGCCCGATTATCCGTTATGGACGGCCGCCATCAGCCTTTCCGGCGGTTCGGCTCGTCATTATGTTTGCGATGAAGCTTCGGACTGGCTGCCGGATCTGAACGATATTCGCGCCAAGATCACGCCCAACACGCGCGCCATTGTCGTCATCAATCCCAACAACCCAACAGGCGCGCTTTATCCGGATGAGATTCTTAACGGAATTATCGAAATCGCTCGCGAGCATCGACTGATCATTTTTTCAGACGAAATCTACGATAAGGTCCTGTTCGACGGCGCCAAGCACACCTCGATCGCGGCGCTTTCCGAGGATGTTCTGACGATCACTTTCGCCGGGCTTTCCAAGAATTACCGCGCTTGCGGTTTTCGCGCAGGATGGATGACGATTTCCGGCGAAAAAGCGCATGCGCAAGATTACATTGAAGGGTTGAATATCCTGGCGTCCATGCGTTTATGCGCCAATGTGCCGGCGCAGCATGGCATCCAGACAGCCCTCGGTGGTTATCAGAGCATAGACGATCTGGTCCTGCCCCTTGGCCGTCTCGGCAAGCAGCGCGACATCGCTTACAACCTCATTACACAGATTCCGGGCGTGACCTGCGTGAAACCAAGGGCCGCCTTGTATTTGTTCCCCAAGCTGGATCTGAAGATGTATCCCATTCAGAACGACCAGCAGTTCATCCTGGAGTTGCTGGAGGAGCAGAAGGTGTTACTGGTTCAGGGCACCGGCTTTAACTGGCCTCAGCCGGATCATTTCCGAATCGTATTCCTGCCCAATGCCGACGATCTTTCCGAGGCTATCGGGCGACTTGAACGTTTTCTTCATCACTATAAAAAGCGCCACGCTATATGAAACCCATCAACGTAGGACTTCTCGGTGTAGGCACTGTCGGGGGCGGCACTTACAACGTTCTTAAACGTAACCGGGAAGAAATTGCTCGTCGCGCCGGGCGGGAGATCACCATTTCTGTGGTGGCCTCGCGCACGCGGGAAAAAGTTAGCAAACTGGTTGGCGATTCGGTGGAGATTGTCTCGCCTGAAGAACTGGTTGGTCATCCAAACGTCGATATCGTCGTCGAACTCATTGGCGGCTACACGGACGCCAAAAACCTGGTGATGAAGGCGATTGAAAACGGTAAACACGTCGTGACCGCGAATAAGGCGCTGCTGGCCTTGCATGGCAACGAGATATTCGCCGCCGCGCAGAAGAAGGGCGTTACCGTCGCCTTCGAAGCAGCGGTTGCGGGCGGCATTCCCATCATCAAGGCGTTGCGCGAAGGGTTGACCGCGAACCGCATCGAGTGGATCGCGGGCATTATCAATGGCACCAGCAATTTCATCTTGTCCGAGATGCGCGACAAAGGCGCGAGCTTTGCTGACGTGTTGGCGGAAGCGCAGCGACTTGGTTATGCCGAGGCGGACCCAACGTTTGACGTGGAAGGCGTCGATGCGGCCCACAAGCTCACGATCATGTCCGCGATCGCCTTTGGTATTCCGATGCAATTCGGCAAGGCTTATGTCGAGGGCGTTTCCAAGTTGGCGCCGGAAGATATTCGTTATGCCGAAGAATTGGGTTATCGCATCAAACTGCTAGGCATCACCCGACGCGCGAAGAATGGCATCGAACTGCGCGTGCATCCAACGCTGATTCCAGAGCGGCGATTGATCGCCAATGTCGAAGGCGTGATGAACGCGATTCTTGTGAATGGCGACGCCGTGGGCGCGACCTTGTATTACGGCGCCGGCGCCGGCGCGGACCCGACGGCTTCCTCAGTGGTCGCCGACCTCGTCGACGTTACGCGCATGCATACGGCCGATCCTGGGCATCGAGTGCCGCATCTCGCTTTTCAGCCGGACCAAGTGCGCGATGTGCCCATCCTCCCGATTGAGGACGTCGAGACTTCGTACTACCTGCGCATGCGCGCGGCGGATCGTCCTGGCGTGCTTGCGGATGTGTCCAGAATTCTCGCCGATCAAAATATCTCCATCGTCGCCATGATTCAAAAGGAAACGCCCGAAGGCGAAGAGGCGACGGACATCATCATGCTGACGCACCGCACGATAGAGAAGAACACCAATGCGGCAATCGCGAAGATCGAAAGCTTGCCGACGATACAAGGGAAGGTGGTGCGGCTGCGCATGGAAGGGTTGAGTTGATGGCGGGTTTACGAATGGTCAGTTACATTGAAATTGAATGTAACGTCATAGGGCGGAAAAGCGATAGCGTCTTCCGCCGAAGGCCGATTGGGAACCGAGTGTGGCCTTATTGCACGACATTCGGCGGAAGGCGCTATCGCTTTTCCGCCCTACGCGTCCGAATTTAGTCTGACAATCGCTTGCTGCCTCGCTACCACCGAACTACTCCACATAGAGAATCAAATGGAAATGCACTACATCTCCACCCGTGGCGGCATGGCGCCGCTGCCTTTCTGCGACATCGTCCTCGGCGGCCTTGCCCCCGATGGCGGGCTAGCGCTTCCCGAATCCTATCCACGGTTATCCAGCGCCGACCTGGACGCCATGCGGCCACTGGGCTACCGCGAGCTCGCCTTCGAGATCTTGCGGCGATTCGCGACCGATATTCCCGAGGCCGATCTTAAGGCGCTTATCGCCAAGACCTACACGAAGGAAATCTTCGGCTCCGAAGACATCACGCCGATAAAAACGCTCGAACCCGACCTGCATTTGCTGGCGTTGTCCAATGGCCCCACGTTGGCTTTCAAGGACGTCGCCATGCAGTTTCTTGGCAACC
>DATLHW010000112.1:0-5201 GCA_035539675.1 Burkholderiales bacterium
AAGAAGAGCAGCGTCCAATCGACACACCAACCGTCGACAAATTATCGGGCACTGATGTTGAACCAGAAAGCGTAGAGCGGCCTACTGAAAGTTTACCCATCTCAACTCGCGCCACCAGGTTCGAAGAAGCCGCTGATACAAGCGTGGCGGACAACCTTGAATTCTGGGGAACGGAGGAGAACCACGCGGGATATATCCAGCATAATTCAAACGTGGCCAAACCAGAGGAAAAACAGGAGGCCTTTTGGCAAAGAGTGAAACATTGGATCGATCAGGGTGTACCCGAAGCACAAGTCCTGACGCCAATGGTCGATAAGGCCTATACACATGTACGCGAAAGCGTCACGCCGCAGATACCGCAAGACTCAACGATTAGAAACAGTTTGCGGCAAGAATATTTGATAAACAACGGAATCAATCCCGCAAAGGGAAAAACACTCCCCGCAGACTTCGTCAACAGCAAAAAGGAGATGATCATTGCGGCTTTCAATAAAAAAAGGTCCAAGTCTCCTCAACGCTCAGAGTCCCGATCAAGTATCAGCAGCGATGGCTCTGACAAGAAGAGCAAGAAAACGCAACGGTGAGCTTATAGGCGGGTCGATGAGGACGCGGGATAACACAAGACATTGTGTCTGAATGCGCTGACGATGGCGAAGCTTCGCCGCAGCCCCGTACGCTATTGGTTGGCCAATCATAACGTCGCTGACGTCATATCAGGTGTCAGCCCTTGCTGCGATAACGCGTCGATGGAGAACTCTGGCATACGATGAAAGCCTCGCACGTACACGGCGCCGCTTACGAAACCCGAGAGGACGTCAAGCGTGACATCTTCGCCTACATCGAGGGATTCTATAACTTTGATCGTCGTCACTCGGCGATGGGCTATTTCTCTCCTCGCCAATACGCGAGGCAGTTTCATTTAAACGGGAATTTGTCAGCCCGATAAAACGGGACAAATAACTCAGCCACAAAAGCTTGACCAGATCAAATTATTATTAGCGAATAAAGTGGAGAATTTCCTTTATGAAGCCAAAAGATAATGAGACAGGTCCCGTAGAAGATGGAAGTAAAGGTATAAACCCGTAACGCTTAAAACGGACGCGCCACCAACGGGCGAGAAGCGAGTCGAAGCAGGAAACATCGCACGAGCAAACGATTTCGAAAATGCATATAAAGTAAAATTGCGTGAGCTGAATATGCAACCGACTCTTTGGGAATTTGACCTCTTAGCTGCCAGCTTCAAGATCGTGAGGCTAAAACATCCAAAAAAGTCAGAAATGTCTCAACAAGAGCTCGCGAAAAAATTTATGGACGCCATAGGTACGCGGTTGCCGGCGCTTCGCACATCAATCGACAATTTTCCAGATCATCATGATGCTGCATGGAAAATCGCCACGGATATCATCAAAGATAATTATCTATGTGACAGCATTGATGGGAAAACCTTCCTGGATTTTTTCAAAAGCAATTTACAACATCCAAAAGTAACATTAGACAGTGCCTTAATCGAAGAATTAAAAAAATTGAGAGCACGGCACATGGAGTTTGAGAACGAACGTAAAAGAAGGGAACTTGAGGATCAGTCGCCGAGTAATGCCAGCCTGTCAGAAGAAGAAAATACAAAAACAGTAGCCACAACACAGACTGATTCGCCAGATAACGAAAGCACGACCACTGATGATGAAACAAAACGGAAGCACAGATATGAGTTTGTCTCTGCGTTTACGCCTGAAGATTTGTTCGCCGCATATAACAAAACGGCGACGCACCAATTGAACTTGGATGAAACATTGGAACTATTGAGAGCCCCTGAGAAGTTTCCAAATCCTTTTGAAGTAGGACAGCCCTCTGCCTCTCAGCCCGCGACTCCGACCAAACAAAAGGAAATCACTGACGAAGAACTACGTAACTTCGAAATCTATAAAACATACGAAGAAAAAGGCAGAGGCATACTTCAGGACTACTACCTCGACCAAGCCCTCGCTGCTTGCGAACTTCAAGTGATAAATGTAGACCTGAAAACGCTTCACAATCATCTGGACAAACTCATCTCCGACTATCCATGGAGAATGTTCAATGATCGATTAAATCAAGCACGGAAAGAACTACAGGAAGGGCGGAAAGGAATAAAAAGTGAGGAGCAACGCCAACAGTATGATAGGTATCTAAAGGGTGGGAAAACAGGCTTTGATGACTTTTTCGAAGATTACAAAAAGGAGAGATCAACCCGGTTCGGGAAAACCATGGCAAAAGCGGAGAAGATAATGACATCTAAGCTTAAGAGATGAGGTCCCGCGTATCTCGACCGGAGTCGGCGAGGTGGTTTTTGTTTATGAATTCTCGTGCGGCGATGTAGCTGGTATTGGTCAGCGCGCCGTGGATGTTGATGTCGACGTAATCGCCCCGCATCAGGCCGCCGGCGATGGTGGTCAGAGATGGTCAATCCACTATTTGCCCCATTAGTTTACGCAACGAACAACCTATTCAGCCGTCATTTCATGCGTCTCATGCGTCGGATAACGCTGGCGCTCATCCGACCTACGCGGGCTAGAACCAAATTTCGTTAGCCGCGAACATTCAACAATTTGCCCCAACTGTTCTATACATCAATCTCTAAAATAGAGTCTAAAGATTGAGGCATTTCGAGAAACTTACGCCATCCCTTCAGAGCAGTTTTCCATTCGTTTAATTTGAATTGCCCCTCAGGCTGGCCTATCCAATCTTCATTGGCATTAATATTGACTTGCACGCCAGAAGCTTTGAACGTAAGAGTAACGTCATTCCCTCCTGTCTCTATTTCCGTTTGAGTCCCGCTTTCAACGTTATCAATAGCATCAAGCAATCGATCACAATCATCTACCCCTTGAGCAACAGAGCTAAGTACCTCGCAAAGATATTGGGTATAACGTTTTTTGTCTTCACCACCCATTACTTTTTGTTGCCAGTGAAATACTTGGCCAAGTTTCGGATGAATTCCACCATCTACGTAAAAGAATCTAAGTTTCATTGTTCGTTCACTTCTATATTAACGCAGCGCACGGTGACCGGCAGTCCTGTGTCCCGAGTATTTTCCACGCAAAGCGCCTTGGATCAAGCTGCGCGGGCGGTGGCTCGACGAAGCCGGATTTACTCCCGCCCAAACCGTCCGCGTGCACGTCATGGCTGGATGTAACGTCTTGACCATCGATTGAGCAGCTGCGTCAACAGCAAGCAAAGGGGCGCATATGCAGCCCTTGTCTTAACCGCTACCCGCCGCAGGTGGGTGGGAGAGGTTTTACTCAATCATTTCGAGCTTCTCGATATCTTTCCAATCCGGCATACGCCCAAGTAATTGCATGTGTCTATCAAACGTCGTTCCTACTTGATCGGAAACGGGTTGGTCTTCAAGCCATACGGAATCGCACTCGAAGCACATCAAGAAGCGATGCTCAGGTATAGTTTTTAGCCGAACACGCCAAACAGCATCTTGCTGACAGAAGGGACAAAGTTTCATTTTGGAAACGCCGTAATAACTTGTTTTGTTCCATCTCGGACAACGATCTGAATCGCAGTCTGTCCGCCCGTACCGACTTGCCGCCCCATGCCAACAACCCAAACACGGTTACCGTTGGCTTGTAGTGTACCTGACCCTACTCTCGCGGCCCACGCTTCATCAACAAGTCCGATGACTTGACTGCGGTCCACGTTGAAGACAGAGTGAACCGGCTTCGATGGATTGGGAACCGTGTGATCCAGCACATGCAATACTCGGTTTCCGTGTGCGGATCCTTGACCGTAGATTAGCCCGCCGGGCGAGGTCCAAGATTGGGATGCAGCCTCATAGGTCAGTCGTCCCGCAGGATTATTGCCTACCCCCTTGGCCACCTCCCTCGCCCCAAACCCCGCCATCTCCTCCTCGACAACTGAGTTGGACAACGGCCCCTTCCCCAACGCCAGCACATCCTCCTTCGCCGCAGCCCCCTTGATCCAACAACGCGCACCGGCGCCGTCAGCAACATCGCCACGTCCAGATCGATCGTGTTCATCGCCGCCTGCCCATTCGGCGTGTTGTAAAGCTCCAGCCGGGCCTCGTCATCATGCCGGATGAACATCTGCGCGCTGTCGTTCGCCGTCTGCGACGCGCGGTAGCCGGCATTGATCGCCTGCCGCGGATCGTCGTTGAATTGCCGAGCGATGTCCCACGGCGTCGCCGTCGGCGAGAACAATAGTGAATCGGCGTATTGCTGCGGCGTCGATTGAAACGTGCGCAGTTCGCCGCCGTCCGCGATGATCGGCGATCCGTCGATGCCGAGAATCGGCCGCCCTTGCATCGTTTCAATGACCGATCGCGCGATCGCCGCATTCTTCAGATAAGCGCCGGCGCTAAAGTATCCTTGGCGCATCGATTGGCCTTGCGCCGTCGCCGCGATTTGCCGCCGATACGCGTCCCGCTCCTGGTCCGACGTGAAATCCGTGATGGCTTGCGCTTCGGAGACGAGCAGTTCGTACCAGTAGTTTTCCGCCGCCGCCCGCTCTTGCGCGCTGGCGTTCGACGGCAGACGTTGCTGCGCGAGCTCCCGCGCCTTGTCGCGCAATAGTTTGTGTTCGCTGACGTGCAGCAGCCGGTTGTTTTCGGTTTCGTTGCGCGCCGCTTGCGCAGCGGCGACGCTGTCCTTGCCGAGCGCATGGGCGGTCAGCCCGGCGGCGAACATCGAGCCGCCGACGATCAGCGCCTTTTCGCCGTCGGTCCAGCCGCGACGGTCGCCGTTCGCGTCGACCGGATCGTCGACGAGCGACGTCAGATATGCGCTCGCCGCGCCGCCCACCGCCCCGCTGGCGCAATCGTTCCCCTGCGCCGCGGCCGCCGCGCAGCCGAGCAGCGCATGCGCGCCGACGTGGCCCGCGCCGCCCGCTTCGCCGAGCAGTTGTCCCGCCCCGGCGTTGTCGCCGATCCAGTTCGCCGCGCTCGCCGCCGTATTGGCAGCGAAGCTGTTGACGAACGCGGTCCCGAACGAGCCGCCATTGACCGCTGTGTTGACGCCAGCGGAGACGAGCGCTGACTTCGCGCCGTAGGCCAGCTTGTCGGCGAAGGTTGCGCCTTTGTCGAGCGAGCCGAGCAGGCCGTTGGTCACACCCGCCGTGACGCCGGCGACAACGCCGGCCTTCAGCACGCTCTTCATGCTCAGGTTCCCGGTCAGCGCGCCGGTCACGGCGGGTTTGAC
>DATLHW010000113.1:0-4807 GCA_035539675.1 Burkholderiales bacterium
GGGACCATCGAGATCATCGAGGCGCAAGGCGATCGATCGGTGATGACGATTACCGAGGAAGGGCAGTGACGCGAGCATTTTGGTGGTCCATCGGCGGTTGGCTGCTTTTCGTCATCGCTTGCATCTTTGTTGTCTCACGCACGCAATTCAACGCTGACCTGTCCGCCTTTCTGCCTCGCACCCCGACGCCTGCGCAGCAGATTTTAGTCGAGCAGTTGCGCGATGGCGTCGTCTCGCGGCTTATTCTGATTGGCGTCGAGGGCGGTGCGCCTGAGGCGCTGGCGGAAACCAGCAAGCGCCTGGCCGGCGAATTGCGAAAGAGCGAGTTGCTCGTGTCGGTGAATAACGGCGAGGAAGTCGGTCTGGGGAAGGACCGTGAGTTCTTGTGGCGTAATCGTTATTTGCTCAGTCCCTCCGTCACGCCGGCGCATTTTTCCGCGCCGGCCTTGCGTGCATCGCTGGAAGAAGACTTGCAACTACTCGGGTCGCCCCTCGGTTCGCTTGTGCGTCGAATTCTCCCCAATGATCCGACGGGAGAAATCATTCAACTCGTCGAGCAGCTAGCAGGACAAGAGAAGCCTGCGACGCAACAAGGCGTATGGTTTTCGAAGGATGGTAAACGGGCGTTGCTGGTTGCGCAGACCCGAGCCTCCGGATCCGATATCGATGCGCAGCAAAGCGCCGTCGCACTGATTCAACAAGAATTCGCCAAGGCCAAAGGCGCTTCTGAGTTGCGGTTGCTTGCGACCGGGCCGGGCGTTTTCTCGGTAAACATTCGCGAAAACATCAAGGCCGACGCCGAACGTTTTTCGATTATCGCCACTGTATTGATCGGCGGCATGATGCTGGCGCTGTACCGCTCCCCGCGCGTGCTGGGGCTTGGAATGGTTCCGCTGGCCACGGGTGCGCTGGCGGGTGTGGCCGCCGTAAGCTTGGGCTTCGGGTCTGTGCATGGCATTACCTTGGGCTTCGGCGTCACCCTGATTGGAGAGGGCGCCGATTACGCAATTTTTCTATTCACGCAGGCTGCGCCAGGCGTTTCCCCCGCGAGTACTTTCAATCGTCTGTGGCCCACATTACGTTTGGGAGTGCTAACCTCAATATGTGGCTTTAGCGCCATGTTGCTTTCTGGTTTTCCGGGACTCGCGCAATTGGGACTCTTTTCGATTATCGGTTTGATCGTGGCTGTCGCCGTGACACGGTGGGTATTGCCCGAATTGATCCCGCGTGGATTTTCCGTGCAAGCCGCGACTGCTTGGGCGCCGAAGGTCATGACGGTGGTGAGGCGTGCGCCAGCTTTGCGTTACCCGCTACTCCTTGGCGTCGCTGTGGCGTCGCTGTTTCTATTTTCTCAACGCAATGCGTTGTGGAGCGACGATCTGGCGAGCCTTAGTCCGATTTCGAAAAGCGATCAATTACTGGATCAGCAACTACGAAACGATCTCGGCGCGCCTGATGTGCGTCATCTTGTTGTCGTCAACGCCAAGGATGAAGACACGGCGTTGCGGGCAAGCGAAGATATCGCTGTTACGCTACAGCGCTTGACGCAGCAGGGCGCGTTACAAGGATTCGACTCGCCCGCGACTTTTTTGCCGAGTCGGGATAGCCAGCGCGCGCGGCAGGCGGCGATTCCATCGCAATCCGAGTTGCGCGGGAATCTGCGGCAGGCGACTGATGGGCTGCCTTTTCGCGAAGACGTCTTCGCCCCGTTTCTACAGGACGTGGCTGTGGCTCAGACACAACCGCTTGTCGATCGAGCCAGTCTTCAGGGGACCAATCTACAGTTGAAGCTGGACTCGCTGCTGATTAAGAGAAAGGATGGCTGGGCGGCAATGCTTCCGTTGCGCGGCGTTAGCAACCCGGAAGCTATAGCGAAAGAAATCGCCTCGACGTCCTCTGCTGAAGTTGTTCTGCTGGATCTCAAGCAGGAATCCGATCAACTCTACCGAACCTATCGTCAGGAGGCCGTCAATTACTCGCTGCTTGGCGTCGCGGGAATCGCCGTGTTGCTGTTCATCAGCCTGCGCTCGCCACGACGTGTTTTCGACGTGCTCGCGCCGCTTGCGGCGGCAGTTGTCATCACGGCCGCCTTGCTGGTTGTCGGCGTCGAGAAGCTGTCGATTTTTCATTTGGTCGGTCTTTTGCTCGTGGTGGCGGTGGGGTCGAACTATTCGCTTTTCTTCGATAGGCAGGGGACTTCCGACGACGACAGGGAGCGGACTATTCTCTCGTTGCTCTTCGCCAACATTTCCACCGTCATTGGATTTGGCCTGTTGTCGTTTTCGAGTGTTCCTGTATTAAGCGCGATCGGCTGGACTGTCGGGATTGGGGCGGTTCTGAGTCTTTTGTTTTCCGCCATCTTGATTGGGAGAGACAACGCGTAATGACGGCTTGGCGTTTCTTGTGTCTGCTTTTTGTTCTTCTAGGCCAAGGTTGCTACAGTATTCGCCCTATGCAAGAACCCATGAACGCCATCTACGACAATGCGCCTGAACAAAGCGAGAATCGCATCGCGCTAGTTATGCTGCCGGGCGCTCGCGACAGGCCGGACGATTTTGTGGCGCAAGGATTCATCCAATCGATTCGCAAGCGTGGTCTGCCCATCGATGTAATCGCCGTCGATGCTCATCTGAATTATTATTTTGAGCAGAAGATCATAGGGCGGCTTTCCGCCGACATCATCGAACCATTGCGCACGCACGGGTATTCCCGCATATGGTTGCTTGGTATTTCCATCGGTGGAATGGGCGCTATCCGTTATAGTAGCCAGCACCCGGACGACGTCGAAGGCATCATTCTGCTAGCCCCGTTCTTGGGTACAAGAGGTGTTATTGCGGAGGTGAGAAGGGCCGGCGGATTGGATCATTGGCGCCCCGACATGCAATCGCCGGGCGACGACGAGCAAATGGCGTTGATGTGGCTCAAGGACTATCGCGCCGACGATAGCGGTTTGCCGGTTATCTACGTCGGGTATGGGCAACAGGACCGCTATGCAATGGCGAGCCAAGTTCTGGCGGCGCGTTTGCCCAGCGAACATGTGATCGCAATCGAGGGCGATCACGATTGGTCAACCTGGATCGAGTTGTGGGAACGCATGCTGGATAAAAAGCCATTTGAAAATGGCAAGCGCGAGCAGTGGACATCGACTCCGTCTTCTCCACAAAGGGTGGGAAATTGAGTGCAACAAGCATTGGCTGGCGGCCAGCGCCAGCAATAAATTTATCTCTACTCGTGCATGGCGCCGCGGCTGTGGCGGCGATAACGCAACCGACAACATTACCGTGGGCAATGGGAGCGGTTGGCGCCAATCACATGTTGCTTACCGCTGCGGTGTTATGGCCCAAAGGAAATTTGCTGGGGCCTAATATCGTGCGATTGCCGCCCTCGGCGGCGCAACGTGGCGAGATTTCTCTTACGTTCGATGATGGGCCGGACCCGGACGTGACGCCCAAGGTGCTTGATCTGCTCGACGCCTACCAAGCCAAAGCCAGTTTCTTCTGTATTGCGGAGAAGGCGGCCGCGCTGCCCGACCTCGTCAGAGAGATCGTTCGGCGGGGCCATAGCGTGGAAAATCATACTTCCCGTCATCCGTATGCATTCGCGTTTTATGGATGGTCTCGTTTAGGGCGCGAGGTGGACTCTGCTCAAACCACGCTTGCCGGCATCACTGGACGCACGCCCGAATTTTTTCGGGCGCCCGCCGGTTTTCGCAGTCCACTGCTTGATCCGGTGCTGGGTAAGCGGGGTCTACGCTATGTGTCGTGGACCCGGCGAGCGTTGGATGGAACGCAAGGAGATCCCATGAGGGCGCTGCAACGACTTGCTCGCGGGCTTAACGGCGGCGATGTGTTGTTGCTGCACGATGGCAGCCGCGTTCGCACAAAGGATGGGGAGCCCGTCGTGCTAGCTGTCTTGCCGGCGCTGTTGGAAGAAATGAGTGCGATTGGTCTGAAATCCGTCTCCCTCCCAACCGCGTTCCATCCGTAGGAGCAAGCTTGCTCGCGAACGCTTGTGCGGCCACGAAGCCTCAAGAGAACGTTACGCTTGTAGCTTGGATCAGCGATAGCGTAATCCGGTACAGTGGGTCTCAGTAGCTCCACTGCTCCTGGATTACGCTATCGCTAATCCAGGCTACTACTTTGCCTCTTTGACGCTTCTCTCAAAGAACAACATGCATTCACAACTTACCCTCTTATACAAAGCCGCTACCGATCCTTACGCGCAAGCCGGAAGACACGCTTGGCATTTCGCTCGCGGCAAACTGAAGTACGACCCGGCTTTCTTCGGCTTATTGAAGCATGGCGTATTGCCTGATCGTGGACGCTTATTCGACCTGGGATGCGGTCAAGGCATCTTGCTGTCAGTCTTACTCGCGGCGCGCAAGCAATACGCTATTGGCCAATGGCCCCAAGGCTGGCCAGCGCCGCCATCGCAGCTAACGATGCATGGGATCGAGTTGCGCGAGGATTGTGTGCATGCGGCACAACAGGCTTTGGGCGATAACGCTTGGGTGGAGACAGGTGATATCCAAAAAGCTAACCTGACGCAAAGCGCCGCCGTCGTGCTTCTCGATGTGTTGCACTATCTGGATGACGAAGCCCAACGGCGGCTACTTACCCACATTGCCGCATCGCTGGAGCCTGGCGGTGTTTTGCTGTTGCGTGAGACCGACGCTGGCGCCGGCCTGACTTTTCAGCTAACGCATTGGGCCGAGCGAATCGCCGGCTTTCATCGCGGTCTGTTACGGCACAAGATGTGTTATCGCAGTACGCAAGAATGGGTGCGATTGCTGGAGGAGTTTGGTTTT
>DATLHW010000114.1:0-4899 GCA_035539675.1 Burkholderiales bacterium
AAAAACGCCCATTACCTGATGGGGCGCGCCGGCTGGATTGGTCAGCGGGCCGAGCAAGTTGAATATCGTGCGCACCCCAAGTTCGCGGCGAACAGGCGCGGCGTGTTTCATCGCACTGTGGTGGTTTGGTGCGAACATGAAGCCAAGACCTACTTCATCAATGCACTGGCCGACCTGCTCGGGCTTCAAGTTGATGTTAACTCCAAGGGATTCAAGCACATCAGCGCTGCCGGATTGCGAAGAAACAGCCCTCCCGCCATGCTTCGCCACTTTGGCGCCAGCCGCAGCGGCGACAAAAGCTGCTGTGGTGGAGATGTTAAAGGTATGGGCGGAATCGCCGCCGGTGCCGCAAGTGTCGACAAGACGAGCATCGTCTTTCACCGACACCTTCGTGGACAGTTCGCGCATCACTTGCGCCGCCGCCGCGATCTCGCCGATGGTTTCTTTCTTGACCCGCAATCCAACCGTCAGCGCGGCGATCATCACCGGCGACATTTCACCGCTCATGATGGCTCGCATCAGGTCGAGCATCTCATCGTGAAAAATTTCGCGATGCTCTATTACCCGTGTGAGTGCGTCCTGCGGCTTCATGGCTGGGCTCCCTTTTTGCGATGTTCGTTCAGAAAATTAGCCAGCAGATCGTGCCCGCGATAGGTCAGGATAGACTCGGGATGAAACTGCACACCCTCGATCGGTAAGGACTTATGCCGAACCCCCATGATCTCTCCATCGTCGGTCCAGGCCGTGATTTCCAGGCATTCGGGAATCGAATCCCGCTCAATGACGAGCGAGTGATAGCGAGTAGCGCAAAACGGATTGGGCATGCTCTCAAAAACGCCCACGTTTGTATGCTGGATGTCGGATGTCTTGCCGTGCATGACTTGTTTGGCGCGGATAATCTTGCCGCCGAATGCCTGACCAATGCTTTGATGGCCCAGGCACACGCCTAGAATCGGAATCTGGCCGGCGAAACGTTGTATCGTCGAAACGGAGACGCCGGCTTCGGTCGGCGAACAAGGGCCCGGGGAAATGACGATGTATTCCGGATTCAACGCGGCGATTTCGTCGAGGGTAATTTCATCATTGCGATGAACCACCACATCCTGACCAAGCTCTGCAAAATATTGGACCAGGTTGTAGGTAAACGAGTCGTAGTTGTCGATCATCAGTAGCATTTTCGTTCCCCTATTCCGCATCCAATCCAGCCAACACCATTTCCGCCGCCCGCAACACGCCTCGCGCTTTGCTGCGCGTCTCTTCCCACTCACTCTCGGGAATCGAGTCGGCGACAATGCCGGCCGCGGCCTGCACGAACAAGGTCTGATCCTTGATAACCGCCGTTCGTATAGCGATGGCCATATCCATATTGCCGTTGAATCCTAGATATCCCACGGCGCCAGCGTAAATGCCGCGTTTTACTGTTTCCAATTCATCAATGATTTCCATCGAGCGCACTTTTGGCGTACCGCTGACGGTGCCCGCCGGGAAACTTGCGCGCAGCAAACCCAGGGAGTTGATGCCCGGCTTGATCTTGCCTTCGACGTTCGACACCAAGTGCATCACGTGCGAGTAGCGCTCCACAATCATCCGTTCGGTGACCTTCACCGAACCAACCTGCGCGACTCGGCCTACGTCGTTCCGTCCGAGGTCGATCAACATCAAATGTTCAGCGCGCTCCTTGGGATCGTTCAGTAATTCCTCTTCCAGAACCTTGTCCTCGACCGCATCGACGCCGCGGCGGCGGGTGCCGGCGATAGGGCGTAGCGTCACCGTATCGTCCTCCAGCCTGACCAGGATTTCCGGTGAAGCGCCAACAATATGGAATTCGCCAAGATCCACGTAGTACATATAAGGCGAAGGATTGATGGAGCGAAGGGCGCGGTAAAGATTAATCGGCGGCGCGGCGAACGGCTGGCGAATGCGCTGGGAGATCTGCACCTGCATGATGTCGCCGTCGAGAATGTACTCCTTGGCCCTCGCCACCGCCGCAAGAAATTTTTCCTTGGGGAACTCCGACACCGGCTCCGGGGTATCCATCGGTCGGGTAAAGGCAGGCAGGCTGACCGAGGAACGAAGTTTCAGTCGCAATTCTTCCAGCCGGTCATGAGCTGTGTCATAAGCGTTCGGCAGCGCCGGATCGACATATACGATCAGATACAACTTGCCGGATAGGTTATCGACAACCGCCAGCTCTTCCGTGAGCATCAGCAGGACATCCGGCGTGCCCAACGTATCGGGGTTTTCCGAGTGGGCAAGTTTGGGCTCGATGTAACGCACGGTGTCATAGCCAAAATAACCGGTCAGACCGCCGACAAAACGCAGGTTGTTGGGCGTCGGGGCGGCTTTGATCCGATTCTGGAATTGCTCAATAAACACGAGCGGATCAGCGGCTTCCAGGGATTCGACGACTTTCCCGTCCACCTCCACCGTAATCGCCTTCCCGCGTACGCGCAGCACGGTGCGTGCGGCTATCCCAATGATGGAATAGCGGCCAAAACGCTCGCCGCCCACGACGGACTCGAATAGAAAAGTGTAAGGCTGGTTGGCGAGCTTCAGATAAACCGAGAGCGGCGTATCGAGATCGGCCAGCGTTTCCAGCATCACGGGGATGCGGTTATAACCCTGTGCGGCGAGGGCGGTGAATTGGCTTTGTGTAATCATGGCTTTCCGGCTGAGTGAGGCGCAGTGCGGTTTTCCGCGAACTGCCGGGCGTCGATAACGCCCGTAGGTTTTCCAAAACTGGTTTAAAAAGGCAAGGATGCGATGAACAACGAGCGTTGCCATCGCCAAGGGAGGGTATGCCGGAAAACAAGAATCATGAATGGTTCAGTATGGTCATGCGCGGTCGCCACCGCGCGGGCTGCCGGTATTCTTCAACAATTTAGTGGCTTCGACAAGCCCCGGCACAATGGCGTCCGCAGGCAGCTTGGTGGCGTCATGGCCTTCGTTGTAGCCGTAAGGCACGATAAAAACCGCGCATCCGGCCGCACGCGCCGCTTCGAAATCATTCACCGAATCGCCAATGAGAACCATCTCATACGGCTCGACGCCAAAACGCTTCGCAGCATGCAGTAACGGCATTGGATCCGGCTTTTTCCTAGGTAAGGTGTCGCCGCAAATCACGAGACTGAAGTGGTGAGCGAGCCCGCTGGCTTCCAGTAAAGGCAGAGCAAAACGTTCCGACTTGTTGGTGACGCACGCAAGCAAATAGCCTTGGTCATGCATCAGCTTCATCCCCTCCTCCACGCCGGGAAAATGCAATATTTCCTGGGTAAGCACTGTCATGTATTGCCGTTCGAACTCTGCGATAGCCCGTTCAATGAGAGAAGGATCGGGATCGGCCTGAAGGCTCCCCGTCAGGGTGCGCTTGACGAGGTTGGGCAGGCCTTTTCCGACAAAAGTCTTGATGAGCGACTCCGGCAGAATAGGCATGCTCAGGGCCGTCAGCATACGATTCGCAGCGTCCGCCAAATCGTGAATCGTGTCGAGCAAGGTGCCATCCAGATCAATCAGGATGGCTTTTACTTCCATTGGAAATTTACTTGAGTTCATTGTCGGTTAAACCGCCTTAACAGCTGATCTTGCCTACCTTAGCAAGCTCGCTCCGCATCGAATCGATAACCGCCTTGTAGTCCGGCTTGCCATAAATAGCCGACCCGGCTACGAACGTATCCGCGCCCGCCGCCGCAATTTCCGCGATATTGTCCACCTTCACGCCGCCGTCGATTTCGAGCCATATATCGCGTCCGCTCGCGTCGATCCGCTGACGAGCGAGCCGCAATTTATTCAGCGCCTCGGGAATAAACGACTGCCCGCCAAATCCGGGATTCACCGACATAATGAGCACCAGATCGAGCTTATCGATGACGTGATCGAGATAATTGAGGGGAGTCGCGGGGTTGAACACCAGCCCGGCTTTGCAGCCATGCTCCTTGATCAAACCAATGGTTCGGTCAATATGTTCGGACGCTTCTGGATGAAAACTGATGATATTGGCCCCAGCCTTGGCGAAATCGGGAATAATTCGGTCCACTGGCTTCACCATCAAATGCACATCAATCGGCGCCTTGGTGATTCGACGCACCGCTTCACATACCAAGGGGCCGATCGTGAGATTGGGAACGTAATGGTTATCCATTACGTCAAAGTGAACGATGTCAGCGCCTGCCGCGATCACCGCGTTAACCTCTTCGCCCAGTTTTGCGAAGTCGGCGGAGAGAATACTGGGGGCAATGCGGTAGTTTTTCATCGGGCTTGTCATGATAAAGTAAGGATTATGTCTACAAAGAAATATGAATTCACGGTTCACGCAAAAGCGACCTTCCTGCCCGACCAATCGGACGAGGAGAACAGTCGATATGTGTTCGCCTATACGATCACCATCACCAACACCGGCGAAGTCAGCGCGCAGCTTATGAGCCGCCACTGGATCATCACCGACGCCACCAACAACGTTCAGGAAGTACGCGGGGTCGGCGTTGTCGGCCAACAGCCGACGTTACGTCCTGGCGAAAGCTTCGAATATTCCAGCGGCTCGGCGATCAACAGCCCGGTGGGCACCATGCGGGGAACCTATCAGATCGTCGCCGAGGATGGCACGCAATTCGATGCGCCCATCCCTGAATTTACCTTAAGCATTCCGCGGGTCTTGCATTAAGAATTTGTAAATCAAAGCCGCCGCGCCGCGTGACGGCTTTTTAAAAGCTCTTAATTTAAGTACTTGCGCCAAAGTTTTCCAGCAAGGCGCGTCGACGCAGACAGTACACAGTTAGTACGGCAAGGAGAGCTAAGCAGGGGTTTCGAGCAGCATGCTGCGAGCCTGCGCAGCGGCTGTCCGATGCAGCGGACAGCGCACCCTGCAAGGGCAACGCCGCTGGAAGACTTTTGCACAAGTACTTA
>DATLHW010000115.1:0-7742 GCA_035539675.1 Burkholderiales bacterium
CGGGAAACCGACTTCAATTTCGTCAGCCGTTTGATGGAGCAGGAAGGCATCTACTATTACTTCAAGCACGAGGATGGTCGACACACGATGGTCGTTTGCGATTCTTACAGCGCCCATTCCGCCTTCGAGGGTTATGCGCAGATTCCTTTCATTCCCCAGGATCGAATGACCCGTCCCGAGCAGGAACGTATTAGCGAATGGAACTTCACGCGCGAGATCCAGCCGGGTCGCTATGTCATCGACGATTATGACTTCGAAAGACCCAGCGTCGAATTGCAGGTGAAGACCAAGATCAAGCGTGAGCACCCGCACGGCGATTATGAGGTTTTCGATTATCCGGGGGAGTACAACCAATCCGCCGAAGGCGATCATTACGTTCAAACCCGTATCGAAGAGCTTCATGCGCAATTCGAGTTGGCGAACGGGACAACCAATGCTCGTGGCGTGAATGTCGGCAGTTTGGTCAAGCTGGCGGGGCACCCACGGGCGGATCAGAACCGCGAGTATCTGGTGGTGTCGTCTTCGCAGCAACTTCAGTTCAGCGAATACGAGTCGATGGAGGGACAGGGCACATCGTTCGATTGCAGCTTCACGGTGCTCAACAGCCGGCAGCCTTTTCGCTCCGCCCGCACGACGCCGAAGCCGATGGTGCAGGGCCCGCAAACGGCTGTCGTCGTTGGTCCCGGCGGAGACGAGATTTACACGGACAAGTATGGTCGCGTGAAAGTGCAGTTTCATTGGGATCGTCTTGGCGAGAAGAACGAAAACAGTTCCTGCTGGATTCGCGTGTCGCATCCGTGGGCGGGCAAAAACTGGGGAATGGTCGCTATTCCGCGCATCGGTCAGGAAGTGATTGTCGATTTTCTCGAAGGCGATCCCGATCAGCCCATCATCACCGGCCGTGTTTATAACGCCGAGCAGATGCCGCCTTACGCGCTGCCTGCGAACATGACGCAGACAGGGATGCTGAGCCGTTCAAGCAAAGGCGGTAGCGGCGCCAACGCCAACGAACTGCGCTTCGAGGACAAGAAGGGCGCGGAGCAAGTTTTCCTGCACGCGGAAAAAAATCAGGATATCGAAGTCGAGAACGACGAGACGCACTGGGTTGGCCATGACCGCAAGAAGACCATCGATAACGATGAGACGGTGCTCGTTAAGCATGACCGCACCGAGACAGTTAACCACGACGAAAAAATCACCGTCGACAATGACCAAACGATCCTGGTAAAACGCGATCGCAGCCTTACGGTCGATCGGGACAAGTTTGAAAAAGTAGGGCGCAATAAAAAGGTCGAGGTCATCAAAGACCACGAGGAATCCATTAACGGCAGCATGTCCGTTTCGGTCAACAAGAATTTGACCGAGGTTGTCGCGATCAATTATTCGGAAACAGTAGGCGCCGCGATGGAGTTGACCGTTGGCGGCGCCATGTCGGTCAGCGTCGGCGGCGCACTTGCTGAATCCGTCGGCGGCGCCAAGGCGGAGACGATAGGCGCTTCCAAGTCCGAGTCGGTTGGCGCGAGCAAATCCGTCGATATTGGGGCAAGCCTTTCGGAAACAATCGGCGATGCGATGGAAGTGACGATCGCCAAAGATCTTACTGAGAAAGTTGGCGGCAAGAGCCGCATGGAAGTGGCGAAGGAATGCTCTGTACAGGCCAAGAAGATCGCCATAACGGCGGATGACGAAATTGTCATCAAGACTGGCAGCGCCGAAATCGTGATGAAGAAAAACGGCGACATCACCATCAAGGGCGGCAAGATTAATATCAAGGGTAGCAGCGACGTCATCATCAAGGGCAGCAAGATTCAGGAGAACTGACATGAAACACGCCACGGTTGAACGATTGAAGACGAAGTCCTCGCAAACGACGCAAGATTTTTCCTCGCCGCGCGTGGGGCATATTGTTGGCGCCTTGCCTTCCGGGCAAGTCACTGTTGATTTTCCTGGTAACCCTCGTGGTCCTGTTGCGGCGAGAACAACGGTTCAGGTGGCGAGCGAGCAAGTTCAGGGTAGTGCGGTCCTGTTGTTATTCGAAGAGGGCAATCCCGGTAAGCCGGTGATTGTCGGTTTTGTTCAAGACGCGATACGAGAGCCGGCATCGGTTGAGCTGCCGCCAGAGAAAATGCAGCGACCATCGACGGCGGTCATCGACGGTAAGCGAGTGGTGTTGGAGGCGAGCGAGGAGATCGTGCTTCAGTGTGGTCGAGGTTCGATCACGTTGACGTCGGACGGGAGAATTGTGATCAAGGGCGCGGAGATCGTTAGCCGGGCGGCGCGAGCGCATAAGATTAAAGGCGCGACGGTAAACATAAACTGATCAGATTCTCACTGCTGTTTATTAGGATTTGCGAATTGTCACGTTAGGTTAAAACGTAGCCCCGAATTCTCCCTCTCCCTTGAGGGGAGAGGGCCGGGGAGAGGGTGAAAGCGGTGTTAATTTGAACCATCACCCTCTCCCCAACCCCTCTCCCCTCAAGGGAGAGGGGCTTAAGACGGGCAGACGCCGCGATATTTTCGAAGGAGAACCAACATGCCAGTCACCGTCGGAGTCAACAATCTTTCAGTCGTGCATGCCGGCAGCAACGGCATCACGACTGCATTCCCTGATGTCTGCAAAACGCCGAGTCCCGCAGGCCCAATTCCAATTCCATATCCAAACATCGCCATGTCGTCCGATTCGGACAAAACCGCAAGCTCGGTCAAATGCGACGGCAACCCGGTGTGCGTGAAGGATTCGAATTTTAAAATGAGTACGGGCGACGAAGCCGGCAGCGCCGGTGGAGGCGTGGTGTCCAGCAAGATCAAGGGAAAAGCCGAGTTCGTGAATTTTTCTTTCGATGTGAAGTTCGAGGGAAAGAACGTGCCTCGCGCATTGGACCTGATGCTGCATAACGACAAGAACACGCCGCCGTTCCCCGTAATCCAACCGCCGATCATCGCGATTCCCGGTAATGAGCAGCCGAAGTGCTTGATGTGCGACAAGCCGGTCGACTAATTAGGACATACGCAAAACCGCCCCAGCGGCGTTGCGCCTCCTTGCCGTACAAGTTCGTACTGTCTGCGTCGGCGCGCCTTGCTGGAACGGTTTTGCGTATGTCCTATTGATGTTGTAATGACGGATAACGGAAATATCGCAGTCCTGAAACGGAGAAAAATTATATGGGCGGCAAATCAAAACACGTTACTGCGGCGGATCTTGTCGAGTTACACCAGCCGAGCGGCGGCGCTGGCGGGAAGGGATGTCTCTCGCGTCATCAGAAGCGGGAAGAAGGCCATAAGTGCTCCCATCAGTGGCAGGCGCGGGTGAAGGCCGAGGGTGACTCGGGTTTGTATAACGTTCCTGGACGCCCAAGATGGCATCTCGGCTATGGAAGTAACTTCAACCACTTCCAAAGGCCATACTGGCACAACGCGCATCACATCATTCCAAACGGCGCTTTGAAAACATCCATCGCCAAGGCCGCGAAGAAGACGGCGGGGATGGGCAACCTGATCAAGCAAGGGCTTTTGAAAGCGGAGTACAACCTCAACGACAAGATCAACATGATTATTTTGCCGATGGAAATGCGGCATGGTGTCGTACTGGGATTGCCGCGGCATCTTAAAGGCGATGAGGTGGGGCCGGATGAGGAAGGAGAATTCTTCTCGCATGAGGCATACAGCGATGAGGCGGAGGAGTCCCTGTCGCCGATTATCGATGAATTCAAATCGAAGGCGGCGGAAGCGATCGACGCTGTTGCGGGCACTCACGATAAACCCGATGTGACATTGTCGAAGGCAAAGCTGGAAGCGCTCTCGGAGCGTTTGTATAACGCCATCAAGTCCGCCGGGAAGAAAAGCCCTGGGGAAGCGATTTCGAACTTAACTGACTTGATTTTTGTTTGAAGCGAAAGGTTCTTGTTTATGGTGGTGAAATGAGGTTTTTTAGAATCTGGTTACGTGGCGACCGCAAGGACGCGTCTTTGGCGTTCGTGCGCGATGAGCCGGAAGATCTTGGCTTGTACGACTATTGCCCGCGTCGCGGTGAGCGCATGGGCGATAAATATCCTAAGGATGCGAAGGTGCGGCTGGACCCTAAATCGCCTGGAATCAAGCTGGGTTCTTTGCTCGGTAACCTCATCGGTTACTTGATGGTCAACACCGCCTTGAAAGATGTGATTCTTGAGGTGTGCAAGTGTGAGGTCGAAGTTCTGCCATTCACGCTTTACAACCATAAGAAGCGGGTTCATAGCACCGATTACTGGATCATTAACCCCATTGGCGTTTTCGACTGCGTCAACCGGGACGCCAGCACGATCCAATACGTCGATGCGACGAAAGCCGAGATCGCCGGCGTGGAAAAGCTGGTTTTCGACCCCAATAAAATGGCGGCGGCGCCGGATTTGTTCCGCGTACCCGAAGATCCCATGCAGCAATTCATCAGCGAGCGTTTGGCGAAGGCGATCAAAGCCATCAACCCAACCAACGTGTTGTTGATGGAAACGGAACTGCAACCCGGTAAATGACCGCCATGCGTGTAGCGATTACAGCGATTGGAATGATTTCCTCCGTCGGTCACGATGTCGCGACTTGTTGCGCATCCATTCGGGCAGGCATTCAACGTCCGAATGAGATTTCGCACTTTTCGTTGTTGGATGCGGACGAGCAGGAATCAAAGCCCTTAACGGGGCGGCCCATACAAGGATTCACCGATGGCTTCGCCGGCGCCGGTCTTTGGCGACGAATGGCGACCGCCTGTTTGCAGAATCTTGTGGCCGATGGCGGATTGCCGCCTGTGACGGATGCGGCATTCTGGTCGCGGACAGCGCTTATCGCCATTGCGCCAAATCCCGATTCCGGCAGGTTCGAGGATTACGAAGATGTGCCTGGGCAAATGTTTGGCGGCGTGCTCATTACCGGCGTACTCCGAGAGTTGGGGTGGATGATCCCTTCGTCCGCCGTGACGACGATCCCCCTGGGCCACGCCGGCGCGATTGAAGCCATCAAACTCGCTTTCGGAAAAATCGCCAACGGCGAAGTGCATCGCGTCATCGTTGTGGGCGCCGATTCCTATCTGGACCCGGTAACGCTCGATTGGCTCGATGGCGCGGATCGACTCAAGGCCGACGACAACCCGTTCGGGCTTACGCCAGGCGAAGCGGGAGCGTGCTTCATGATCGAATCCGAAAGCGCTGCCCAAAATCGAAACGCCATCGTTCAAGCCTACATGATGGCGCCGGCGACAGCGCTGGGCGCAAGCCCCTTGACGCCCGGCGGGGCGGTGTTGGGCGATACCCTCGCAATTGTCTTAAAGGAAACGCTGAGCGGCGCTGGCCTCGCGTTGTTTTCCGGCGTGACGATTGCTGACCTGAACGGTGAACCGTGGCGCGCGCAGCAGCTGGGCGCAGCGCGTGTGCTGGTCGGACAGTTGCTCAACGATACGCAGTTTCTTTTTCCGTGCGACTCGCTCGGGGATGTCGGCTCCGCAACTGGAGCAACGAGCATTTGCGTGGCCACGCGCGCCATAAAGCGGGGTTACGCGCCGAATGGGCAAGCGTTGGTCGTATGCAGTTCGGAGGAAGGGCATGTGGGTAGTGTGCTGGTTAGGCAGGCCTAAAACATCTATCCGGAATGCGATGCCAAAATCGTAATGGGACGCAGATTCTTATCCAGTTAATCCTGAGAATCTGTGTTCATCTGCGTCCTATATTAGTTGGGGATTGATGTCAGAGGTCAGTGACAGTGATTTTATCGGATGAGTAGGGCGGAAAAGCGATAGCGCCTTCCGCCGCATGGCGCGCAATAAGGCAAGCTCGTTTCAAAATTGGCATTCGGCGGAAGGCGCTATCGCTTTTCCGCCCTACGACGTTACCTTAAATTTCACCGTGACTGGCCACTAGGCAAACCATGAGTTCAAAATTTCTCACCGTCATTCGATCGAATGCATCCTTCGTCTTAAATGGCGTGTTGCCGAAACTGCTGTCAGGAAAAGCTGACTTCCGCCGAGCCCTTATGTTTTGCCTCAACTATCGCCGACGAGGAATCGCCTCGTTATTCGTATCGGGATACCCAGCGACCTTGCACCAGGATTTGCAAAGGAGCGGCGCCGCGTTCGCTGCTTATCTGCCGTCGATCAAGGAAGCAAACAAGGCGACTAGCAAGTCAGCGCCATTCTTTGACGCAATAGCCTGTGAGGATATGACGACCGCGCGAGCAATCGCACGTAATTCGCGAGCGGCATTGAACGCCGAGGAAGAGTACGAGGACGATTTTCTTTACGTCACTTTTCTGATGAAGCGTTTCTTTTATCAAACGCCCGCAGCTGATCTTCAGGCGACGCTGGATCGTTATCGCGACGTGTTGGAAGGCGCGGAAGACCATCGGTTTTCAATCTGTGAATCCTTCCTGTTAAATCGTAACGACTTGTTCGAAGCGTCGCTGGAGAAGCTGATTCAACAGCGGGACGAACACTATCGGCAAGGAATGGAAAGCGAGAGCATTCTGGAAGAGGAATGGGCTACGGAGGGAAAGCTATTCGTTGAGGGGCTCGCGCTGCTTCGATTGGCGAGAGCGCATGGTTTTTCGATACAGGAAAACTATCTTTTTATTCCGTCGATCGCATTGGAGCCCGCGCGAATTTCAATCGATCCAGACGGGTGGAGAACCCCCGGTGATTAACTGTTCTGTCATTCTGAGTAATCGTAGGATGGGTGGAGCGCAGCGCAACCCATCAACCCCTGTAAATACGTCCTCCCCAATCCTGCAAGCTCATCCGATATGAATTTCCCCTCCATCAAAAACCGAACCCCCTTCGCATTCTCGCCGCTACATCTCACCGACGAAGAAGGCCGGCCGATATTCGTTCCCATTGTCAGAGCCACCTACACATTCGACCTCAACGGCAATTTGCAGATCGCCGAAAAGCAAATGGGCGTTAACCCCGCCGGTGAATTCTGGGGCGAACCAGGGCAGTCCAGTTACAAATACGAGCCCGACATCGCCTTCGTTAAACTCGCTACCGATATCGCATTAATCGGTAGCGCCGTCGCGCCGAGAGCAGGCGTTACGATGATCGATGTGGGCATGCAAGTCGGCCCCGTTAGAAAAATCGCCCGAGTTTTCGGCGACAGATTTTGGTCAAAAACCTTCGGCGTCGCCGGCATCACATCCCCTCAACCATTCGAACGAATACCCCTTCAGTACGAACGCGCTTTCGGCGGATGGGATCGAAGCAACCCTGATCCAAATGCGCACGCCTTCGAACAAAGAAATCCATTCGGCGCCGCCTTTCGCGCCAAGGGCGCCGATTTCGAGGAAGGACTCAAACTCCCCAACGTGGAAGATCCGCGCGCGCTGATCAGCGGATACCACGACCGACCTCCGCCAACCGGATTTGGTTTTACCTCGCCGGATTGGATCCCCAGAGCGGCCTTAGGCGGCACGTACGACAAGGAATGGAGCAAGGACAGAATGCCGCGCCTTCCTCGCGATTTCGACAGAAGATATTTCAACGCCGCATCCGAAGGCTTGGTCGTCCCCGGCTTTCTCAAAGGCGACGAATCAGTGGTGATTCAAGGAACGACGCCCCAAGGCCGCATCCAATTCGATCTACCTGCCATCGCGCCTCCCGAAGTAATTGTGTCCCTGAAAAGCCAGCCCGAACAAAAGCTGCAAACACAGCTTGATACTGTCGTCATCAACACCGATGAAAGTTTGCTGTTCTTAACGTGGCGCACGAATCTTTTATTGAGGCGCGGTCC
>DATLHW010000116.1:0-11339 GCA_035539675.1 Burkholderiales bacterium
ACCAATCGCCGCGCTTGGCTATATTCATTCCTGTCGGGAAGACGATCAATCCATCTCCCCACTGTCTCGAGTTGCTGACTTTCCCTTTCCAAGTTCTCAGAATTTGTTTCTTGCGAGGTTTTAACTATCCGCTCGGCCGCCTTGGCGCAATGGAGTATTGCCCATTGCCCCGCTGCGGAGTAGCGGCAATGCTTATCCGCCTCGATTAACGCTTCCGGATCGCGGATGTCGCCTATTCGGTTAAAGACACGCGTCAAAGCGTCATCTCGCAACTCGTCCGAGAACCGGCGGAAAGAGCTGCCCAACGGAAACGCCTGTGACATCCGGTGGAAACTATCAACCAATGAAAAAACATGCGGGATATCGTCAGCCGCAAGCGGACCGAGCTCAGGGGATTGCAATTTTTTCTCAGCGATAGGCCGGAAGATGAGACGACGGCAATCGCCGAATTGCGCAAAGGGAACAAAGCTCTTCGCGAGCAACGCCATACCCGGCCAATCTCCGGGCAATTGCGGCTCGGTAAAGGCGCCGGCGATCAAAAGGGCGGTTTCTTGAAAATTCTTCTTGTCGCCGTCGCCGGGAGCGAACAAGAGCTTCAACTTGTTAGCATCGACAGCGGCGACAATTTCCACCACCTTCTCGGCCAATGTCGTTGCGAGCCTTCCAAGACCAGCAGATCTGAAAGTGTCGATTAATACGACAAGATGTCTCAAATCGGAACCGCTAAACTCATCGGGCTTGCACTTCTGGAGTTCCGCCCCCATAGCCTGACAAGTGTCATGAAATAGCTTGGAATCAAGTGAGCGGAGTCTACCGACATGGTTCCACGTTCTAAGTCTGTCTGGCAGGAAGAGTGATGAGGAATGGGTAAAATGATTTCGCAGCGCCTCTATTTCCAACCGCTTTATGTGGAGCCATTCCAAGTAGGGAAGTTGAGTGCTCAAGGTATGACTCACCAGCGCGAGGTGCTCCAAAACAGAACCATCATGCACGCGCTTCTCAAGTTCCGTCGAAATGACTTGGTGAGCTTTCTTCAAAAATTCAGGCCTCGACCCGACAGATTTCGACTGGATACGCGTCGCGACCTCGCTGAACACTTTGACGCCTTCCGCCAGCGCGCGCTCCGGATCACTATTGTTCGCGATACTGTTTTGAATATGGCTCTGTAGCGACTCCAGGAGCGCTCTATCCTCCTTCTCCACCTCCAGCTCTGCGCTTAGCCCTAGTACTGCGCTCCAAGCTAGCTCGCCAGAGGGCGGCGGATTCTTTTCGAAATATGATGTGACAGCCAAAACCCATCGCGTTCGCTCCTCCGCATTTTGCAAGGAGAAGAATTGCTCCCGATAATCATCCAGCGTCAGGTCTGTCTTGTCGTTCTCAGGTGCGTCCATTGGTTTTCTCCCAAAGAAGCTGGCAATTCGATTGGCTTTATTTAGTAAATAGCTAAATGCGCGATCACTAGACAATAGCCCCTTGTCGCTTGAAGCAAGCAAACGGCATACCTCCTTGCAATCGAGAAGAAAAACGCCCTAATGAACTGTTTTTATTGCGTTCACAAAGTGCGGAAAATTTGAACAGAATTGCAAAACTGAAACTTCTTGCGGCTTTTTTTTGTGGAAGTGTAAGCCTGTCTCTAACTAGGCTTTGGCCGTTTAGAGCGGTTTGCAACTTTGTGTATGAAAGACAGGAGGGGGCCGAAAACGAAGTCCAACATTAAAGATAGGGGCAAGCATTTAATGCCAATTCCAAACAAAAATGGGCCACAGATAAGCGCAGATCGACAGGATTTTCACAGATTGCCATCCGCTTTAATCCTAAAAATCTGCGCTTATCTGCGGCCCATTTTTGCCTGGGGTCGGTATAAGTTGAGCGATTGCCTCGCTACACCCTCACCCCTTCCCAAAATTTCTCCAACCGCTTCACCGAAACCGGCATCGGCGTCTTAAGCTCCTGCGCGAACAGCGACACGCGCAATTCCTCGATCAACCATCGGAATTCCATAAGCTGGGGATCGTTAACGCCGGCCTTACGATGCTTCTCCAGCCGCTCTTGATAAAGTTTCCACAACCGCTCGACAGCCGCCGCATTACGGTCATCCCGCTCCGGGTTATTGCCATACTTGTCGAGTCTCAGCCGCATGCCGCGCAAGTATCGCGGTAAGTTCTGTACGCTCTCCCATGGCGTTTTGGCGAGGA
The DNA here is from genome assembly GCA_035539675.1 of Burkholderiales bacterium. Classification (GTDB taxonomy): domain Bacteria; phylum Pseudomonadota; class Gammaproteobacteria; order Burkholderiales; family DATLHW01; genus DATLHW01. Next base: position 2,196 of record DATLHW010000116.1, read on the forward strand.
AACCGGGGTAAACAAGCGCCGACAATTGCGCGCGGATATCTCGGCTGACGCGAGAGAGTTGTGGACCAAGGCCGTGAAGCCGCTGCAACACAAGTTGATGCTCTTGAGCAATCTCCGCCAGATGGCGGTTTGTCGCATCGGTTACAGCGGGCAACCGGGTTCGCGCCCGTTGCTTCTGCTGCTCGAAGGACTTCTCATTACGGGGCAACTCATCATCGCCAATAAAGGCGCGATCGATGATGGCGGCAAGCCAGTCTTCTCGCAGTTGATCCGGGCTTAACGTGCCGCGAAGCTGCGCTGCCAACTGATTGAAAGCCGCTGGGCCTTTTTCCAGTTGTTTTATTTGCTCCTTGAGCGCCAAACGAAGCAAGCGCGAGACGCCGCTGTGCATCGCCATTTGCGCTGCATCCTCGGCGTCGTAGAGACGAATAGCAACCGACTCGCCCTCATCCACCAGAGCTGGATAGCCCGTAAGCTTCGCACCGTTTCGAGTGAACGTTATTTCCGCTGGCAAATCGCCGAAATCCCAAGCCTTCAGCCCTTCCCGCTCAATGCCAGGAGTCGCCTTGGCGAACGTAAGCTGGGCCGCTTCGCCCAGTTGCGCGCGCAACGCCTTCAGGTCACGTCCCATGGCGAGATCGCGACCGCCATCGTCGATGACGCGAATGTTCATTTTGAGATGAGGGGGCAAGCTCTCGCCGTCCCACGCATCCACTCCGACCTTCAAGCCTGTACGCGCAGTAAGAAACTCGGCGAGCGCTTCCGCCATACTTTGCTTACCGGGTTCGATGGCATCCAATGCCGCAGTGGCGAACTCGGGAACCGGCACAACGACACGGCGCAACGCTTTGGGCAGCGCTTTCAGATACCAAGTAATTTTCTCTCGCCGCATGCCTGGCACGAGCCAGTCAATGACTGCCTCGTCGATGCGGTTGAGCAGATGCAGCGGGACCGTCAATGTGGCGCCATCGAGGGCATGCCCCGGCTCGAAGCGATAGCGTAAATTTAACTCGACCTCGTCCAGTCTTAGCCGCTCCGGATATTGCACTTCCGTCACCATCTCAGCGCTATGGCGCATGAGATATTCACGCGTTAAGAAAAGCAGCTTAGGATCTTTACGCTCCGACTCCTTCCGCCACGCCTCAAACGCAATGATGGTAGTGATGTCCTCAGGAATACGCGCTGCGTAGAAATCGTAAATCGCTTGCTCGTCAACGAGCACATCCTGCCGACGCGCCTTGTGTTCTAGCGCCTCCACTTCGCGCATCAGATTCCTGTTGTGGACAAAGAACGGCGCCTTCGTCTCCCACTCGCCCGCAACCAACGCCGCACGAATGAAAAGCTCATGGGCCTCGGTCGGATTAATCGGCCCATAGTGCACCCGCCGCTTGGGAGTCACCGTCAATCCGTACAACGTCACCCGTTCATAGGCGGCTACCTGACCGGCGCTTTTTTCCCAATGAGGATCGAAGTAATGACGCTTCACCAGATGCGCACCAGCAGCCTCGATCCATTCCGGCTCCACCTTGGCGACGCTTCGCGCATAAAGTCGATTCGTTTCGGTCAACTCCGCCGCTACCAGCCACTTCGGCTGAGCTTTTCTCAAGCTTGATGCATTGCTGATGACAAATTTAGTCTCCCGCGCACCCAGGTATTCGTTGCCTTCAAAGTCCTTGCAGCCCACATTGCCAATCAATCCAGCGAGCAACGCGCGATGGATTTGCTCATGCGTGGCCGGCAATTCGTTCAACCGCATGTTCGATTCAGCCGCCAAGGTCGCCAACTGCTGATGAATATCGCGCCACTCGCGCATACGGAAAAAAGAAAGAAAGCGCTCATGGCACTGCTCCACCAATTTCCGATTGGATTTCTTGTGCGCGAGCGCGTCTTCGAAGAATTCCCATAGCTTGAGATAGCTAAGGAAATCCGACCTAACATCGGCGAAAGGCGCATGGGCTTGAGTGGCCGCTTCCTGCTTATCCATCGGTCGTTCGCGCGGATCCTGCACCGACAATGCCGAAGCGATGATCAGCATTTCCGTAAGGCAATTGTGATCGCGAGCCGCGAGCAGCATGCGGCCGACCTTTGGATCAACCGGCAAACGGGCTAACTCCTTACCGGTGGGAGTCAGCCGACGCAGCTCGTCAACCGCACCCAGTTCGGTTAGTAGCAAATAGCCGTCGGCGATCATCCGTGCGGTAGGCGGTTCGATAAATGGAAAGCTTTCGATCTCGCCAAGATTGCCGGCCTCCATGCGCAGAATCACCGACGCAAGCGATGTGCGCAAGATTTCCGGCGTGGTGAATTCCGGCCGGCCGTTGAAATCGTCTTCGCTGTATAGCCTTATCGCGACGCCGTTAGCGACACGACCGCAACGCCCCGCGCGTTGCTTCGCCGCCGCTTGAGAAATAGGTTCGACTTGCAGTTGGTTCACCTTGCTGCGAATCGAATAGCGATTCACTCGGGCAAGTCCCGTATCGACCACATAACGAATACCGGGCACCGTCAGCGAGGTTTCCGCCACATTGGTGGCAAGCACGATTCGCCGTCCATTACTCGACTTGAATACTCTGTCCTGCTCTTCGGCGGACAACCTGGCGAATAGCGGAAGAATTTCCGTATGCGGCGGATGATGCTTACGCAACGCTTCCGCCGCTTCGCGTATTTCCCTCTCGCCAGGTAAAAAAACGAGGATATCGCCCTGTCCCACGCGCGCCAGTTCATCGACCGCATCGACAATCGCGCCGGGAATATCCGTCTCCCGCTCATCTTCATCGGCGGCTTCGATCGCTCGGTAACGCACCTCAACCGGATAAAGCCGGCCAGAGACTTCAATCACTGGCGCATTATCAAAATGCTGGGAGAAACGATCCGCGTCGATCGTCGCGGAAGTAATGATGATCTTGAGGTCAGGACGGCGAGGCAGAAGCTGCTTTAAATAGCCGAGTAGAAAATCAATGTTAAGGCTGCGCTCATGGGCTTCATCGATGATGATGGTGTCGTACGCGGACAACATCGCGTCGCCCTGCGTTTCCGCGAGCAAAATCCCATCGGTCATGACCTTGATGTACGACTCCGGCCGGACCTTGTCGGTAAAGCGTATTTTATAACCCACGCCCTCCCCCAGCTTCGTCCTCAACTCCTGAGCAAGCCGTGAAGCGACGCTGCGAGCGGCGATACGGCGCGGCTGAGTGCAGGCGATCAAGCCTGCGGCGCCGCGCTTCAGATCGATACAGATTTTTGGAAGCTGTGTCGTCTTACCCGAGCCGGTTTCACCGCAAACGATGACGACTTGGTTGCCGGCGATGGCGCGAGCGATGTCCTCGCGTCTTTCATTGACGGGAAGATTCTCGGGAAAGTCCGGCGCTGGCAACGCCGCGAGACGCACCGCCATCTTGGCGGCCGAATCACGAACTTGTATATCGATATCCGCCGCAAGACGATCGGATGGTTTGCCTTCCGCAACGCGCTGCCTGAGCTTGCGTAAACTTTGCGCAATTCGCGGTCGATCAATGGACAATAGTTCAGGAAGGCGCGCTTCTAGCGCGTTGATTACAGTAGTCATAGGGAGGGAAAGTGTTCTGCTGGCGGGAAGGATTTTACCGCATGCGCTCCGCCGTCGCGTCGTGTCGCCGCATCGAAATGAAATTAACCTAAATCCGCAGTTATCCCGTACACCACACCGCGGTCTAATCACAGATCGACTATCGGGCCGACCTTCCGGACAACTGTTCCGCATGGCGCATGATGCTTGGCAACAGCGCATAGACATTGGCGAACGGCGCCTTCACCTTACCCGCATCGTTGCGCTACGGCGCGTAGCGTCGACTGTTGCTAGTGAAATGCTCAACGCTCGGGCATACGATTGTGCTTCTCGTCGCGACCGTGGTTGCCGGAATCAAGCTGCAAAACTCGGCAAGCCGTCACTTGGCTTGCCGAAGTTGGATGAGTTGGATGGGTGCAATATTAGCCGTTACTTAGTTCTGGTCTTTTTCGGCGGGCCAGGCTTATCGGCCGATTGGCTCGGCGCCTGCCGACCAAGCTCGATATGCGTCGTAAAGGGCAATTTTTTATTTTCCTTAACGTAACCGCCTATCGAATCTCTCTGCCTTTTGGTAAACCTCGATTCTTTAAGCTTTTCATCGTTTAATGCATAAATCACAGTCTTACCAACGCCATTCTCAGGAGGTAGCGCGAAAAGAGTCATGCCACCCTTATCGTGAAAAGGGAAAACTGTGACCGTGGGGCGGACTTTGGAATAAACAGGTAATTCTCCTGCCAAAGTATATTGCCCATCTTTGTAGTGCTTATTAATCGCGGCTTGAGCATCGTCGTCAAGCTGCAATTCTGATGAGGATTCCATATCGCCGACTGAACCGCTTGCCCGCCCACTCGTCTCTGGAACGCCGCGCAGTGGAAAAGATTTTTTTTCCATTCGACTAATTGCATCAAGCTCCTCTTTAGTAACGCCATCGCCCACCTCCTCCGACGAACCGCCGCGCTCTTCACGTTTGTCGTCGTCAGATGAGTCCAATGGCGCCATACGCTTTCCTTTTCCTTTCCTTTCCGCCGACTCCTCCAAGCCACCGCTTTCGATTTGAAGATACTGTGTCGCCGGAGCATCCCTTCTCGCTTGAGTATCCCTTTCTCTTTGAAAACCCATTCCATCTCTGACACGTATCCCCGTGATCATTTCCTCTACAAATTTCTCCGCTATACCCGCCGCACGGCGCCATGTCTTCTCCAGGGAAGGCTCAGCAAGCTCCCGCGCCGTTTTGAAATTCTCCGGATCGGATTTGATGGCTCTTAAGGCTTGCAGCTCTGCGGCCCGCCCTATAGTTTCCATTGCTTTGTCTGAAAGGGTTCGTTGGAGTTGACCGGGGGTGAATTCTTCACGGCGCACAACTTCAACGCCTTCTTCTTCAGGGCCCATAACTGGTTGATTACCTTGTTGGGCTGCATTTCCAAGCCTCGCTTGCGCCTGCTGCTCCTCATATAGAACTATCCTTTGTTTCACTTCGTTCGCATAGTCTATCAACCTAGGGCGAGCCAGCTCTATATGCAACTTTTCTTTGATTTCCGCAATGTCAGACTGTTCCAGAAGCGCATTCGACACCAGCTCAATTCGTTCCTTTATCTCTTCAAACACTACCGGCGGTACTGCGTCTTTACACGCTTCGGACACCTCCTTCAACACAGCAATGATTTCTTTCTCGCTCGGGTCTTTTTCCGCAAGCGGCTCCGCGGTGATCGCGCGCATTGCGTCCCTTACAACATCAGGTCTAAAGAGATTTTGCGAAAGTTCGCTCTGAATTTTATTATCCACCTGCTCATCGATCTCATCCTGGATTTCATCTGATTCAATTAAATCCGCAACAAAGTCCTCCGGATCCTCCTGAGCTACGTCCCCGTATTCTCCCAACTCTGCCGCGTCAATTAGCTCCTGTACCTTTTCAGCAGTCTCGCTCTCACGCAGTTTTTCTCTTAACGGCTCCGCATAATATTTCTTGAATGCCTCCATTGCCTCCTTCGCCATCTCTTTATCGAGTTGAAGGATGCTCTTTACGAAGGCCTGACCCGCGGTCGCGTCCTGCTGCTCTGGATAAAATCGTCTCGCTTGATCCAGAAGCTCGTCTCGCCATGCGCCTTCGGGAGTGCCGTTGAAGATTTCCTCTAACAGTTCTGCTTGAAGTCTGTTCATGCTCCCGCCTCCTTTGTTATTGAAAAAGTTCTATTACCCATTCTTTATTCCGGGTCAGGGATCGCAATTACCTCGCTATCTAAGTGCAAACTGAAAAGTTGAATGCGGCTGTGACCCAGGCTTGGGCGGCGCTTGGAAACCCCCACATAATTCACCTATGTTCCGGCTCCTGCGTTCCGTCCGCACTCCGCTGAGACGCCCGCTCGCTTCGCTTTTCAAACAGTGCTAAGCGGTGGTTTTGCTCTCTTTGGCATCTTCCGCGACCGCGAATTCCTCCATGGCGACCACGCGGTTTCTTCCCGACTTCTTCGCCCTATAAAGCGCCTGGTCGGCCTGATCGATCATTTCCGCCAAGGTTTTACTCCCCTTTCTTACGGAAGCAACGCCAAAGCTCGAGTTAATCTTGAGACCATCAATAGTTCGAACGCCGGGCCCCGCCTCCCTCTCGACGCTCGAGCGCATTCGCTCAGCGACGTCCGCGCCATCCTTCAGGGTCACGCCATCCAGAAAGATGCAGAACTCCTCTCCTCCATATCGACACAGCAAATCTTGCGTACGTAGATTTCGCCCCAGCGTCTTGGCGACCTGCTGAATAACGAAGTCGCCCACCTGATGGCCATATTTATCGTTGAAGGATTTGAAATGATCAATGTCGCTCATGATGCACACCGCCTCGGCGCCGTCCGTCAACGCAGCCTGAAACAGCGGCTCCGCTTGACTAAAGAATGCCCTGCGATTCAAACAGGCGGTAAGAGGATCGAAATGAGCGAGCTTCTTAAGCTCTTCGTTCTGCTCTTGAATTTTTTCTTGCGACAACTGCAACTCATTTAATGCGCCTTCGAGCTTGGCGTTTGTTTCGCTCAATTCGGTAACGTCATCGAATGAAATAAGGCAGCCGCGCGCAACGCTTCCTCCGTCAATGATGGCGGAGCAATTCATTAGCAGTTCTCTCGAACTTCCATCTGGCAGCGCGATCTTCAAGCGTTTTCCCAAAACCGTTTGGTTCGTGCGGACTGCAATATCCCACGGATAGCCGTTGGACACTTCTTCGCCGGACATACTCTCCATTAACCAGCCTAACTTTGTAATAGGCTTGCCATCGAGGCGGTTTCCTGCATCCGGATATAGTTGTTGCAAACCCGCGTTGGCCAACATGATTCTGTTGTGCGTATCCAGGATGAGGACCGCTTCGGTCAATGTATCGAAGGCTCTACGAACCCGTTCTGGAACCGCCTGTGAGGGATCGAGATATTGGAGCGCGTATCGCAAATACAAATATGCCGCCATGAAGCCGACGGTGGATAACAGCAAAACCAGCAATACGCTGGGATGTTTGAACAGTCCCTCAATCGAAACATCGGTTACATCATTAAACGCCAATTCGACCTCGCCCCAACGGGACTTATTCACGAATAGCGGCATGGCGACGTAACTTAAGGACCCTACCTCGGACGCCACCCAATAGCGCTCATGCTCTCGACTCGCCGCGACGACATAGCCATCGGTGCGGCGAATGGCGACTGAACGAATATCCGGGTCATGCTCAGCCATCCGGTCGAGCACGCTCGGCAATCTGGCGGTTTCACCGGACACGAGAAACGCAATGATCTGATTGCCGATTGCGCGGCTAACCTGTTGCCTCACCTGGATGAGCTGCTTGCGTTGGTTAGGCAAGATGTCGAACACCGAATCGAAGGTCAGCACCAAAGCGATCACCAACGAAATCAGCCCTACGCTGAGCCGCAATACCGGTCCCATTTGAAATGAAAACTTTTTCACCGTTGCTCTTCTTCCCGATGGTCGATTGAGGGTTTTTGCTCATAGCCGAAGAGATGGTCGGCCATATCTTGTTCCTCGCGTGGCGCATCCGTTTCACCCTCGTCCTGCGACCGCGGAAGAATTGGCAATGGGTCCAAACGTCGCCATGCTGGCACGCCCGCGGCTAGCGAGGCGACAAGCAGACTGGATCGGGCGATGAACCAGACGGTTCCCAGCGACACCACTGCGCCCGCGACTTCGATGGATTCTTTGGAAAGCCGGCCAAACCCGGTGAGTTTGTTGTTATCCACCAACGCCTGCCCTGTCTCAAAGCCATCGCCCGTGTTTCCGGACAAGGGTGTGACGACCACGCTTTGACCGAATCTTCGCAGCAAACTTTGGATCGTCTGATCGATATCGTTAAATCGCGATAACACATTGCCGGAAGCTTCGTTACTCCTCGCATCTATTGAAGCCCGTAGTGGCGACAGAACGGCTCGATTCGTTGATAAAACGTCGTCGGACAGCAGCGAATCCGACAATCCTTCCGACGAAGAGGAAGAAGACGTCGCTTGGGGCGCAAAAGCCTCGCTAGGCGCGCCAATTCCATAAATATTCTGCGTCCAGTCATTGGCTGAGGATGACTGTTCGGAGCCTGCGAACTCCCCACCCAGGGTACTGCCACCTGGTGTGAATGGACCGAACACCTGATCCACTCCAATCAGCACATTACTGGCGCTACTCCGCGCGCCCCCTGTTCCCGACGCGCCAAGATCGTTAGTGATAACGGTTAGCGCCGTGAGCGTTCCCGATCCAACACCGGGAACAAACCGCAATCCGTTCAGGGCGGCATTGATGTCTGCGATAGAGCCAAAGAACGTCATGCTTGCGTCGTCGACGCCCGATCCCGTACTGAAGACCAAGCCCGTCGTTTGTGCAAGCGTTAGGGTTCCCCCTGCGGTAGAGAGCGTGACTTGCAGGTTGGTCGCATCGACATCCCCAACAGAAATCGCATTACCATTTACAACCGAAAACACGATGGGCGCCGTCTGATTGGTGGTCTGTCCCGGCGGCGTCGTATTGATGGGCGCATTATTAACGCCTTCCAGATTGATGAGAGAGACGTCCGCCGGGTTAACGCCGTTGTACATTGCATCGCTGCTGGACGATGCCCCCAAATTCGTCATATAAGCGGTATCGCCGTCCGTGACAAAATCTTGTACGCCAGTCAAGGTAACAGTCTGTGCGATGTTCCAGTTCGACGATGTGAACGTAAGACTTCCCGTTGATATCGTGCCTTCGCTGGTATTTGAGCTGGCGACAGTGATAGTGACGTCGCTGATAGGTATCGCGTCCAGAACAACCTGGAAGGATGCAATCCCGCCAGATTCCGTGGTGGTCAAGCCCGACACCGGAGTAACCGTAACGCCGGGCGCATTCGCGATAACCGCAGCGCTGAATTCGGACGTATCGTTCGTGGTCAAATTGGTTGCCGTCGACGTAATGCGCTCTCCCGCGGTTACGGTAGCGGCGAAGGTAAACCCGCCTGATACATTGCCGGCGGCATCCGTAGTAAAGGTTAAGAAACCAAGATAACGCTCACCTTCACCGAATCCGCTTGGATCGGCGGTTTGGCTGGCGAAGAACTCGATGCGGAAACTTGTGTTGGCCGCACTATTGAACGT
>DATLHW010000117.1:0-39084 GCA_035539675.1 Burkholderiales bacterium
CTGGCCCATCATCCCCTCGGCCACGGAGCGAGCAACCGTTTCAGCAGTGGATTTGGCGACGGATTCGGATGTGCGTCGAACCGCGCCTTGCAATTCGACCAACGTCGCTTCCAGGGTTTGCCGCGAAACCTCTCCGGCAGAGGAGCGCGCAACGTTCAATACCTGCTCCATTTGCTGATTAACGGCTTCCTGAGCTGCTTCGCGTAGCGCGTTAAGGTCAACCTCACTAGAGGCCTCACCAAGTTCACGGCCCTCTTGTGCGCTCTCAAAAGTCTGCTCCGCAATAGTTCGCGCCACCCGTTCAGCAGCCGCGAGAATGGCGCCATCGGACTCCTGTTTCGCTTTGGCGGCTTCCGCACGCCATGCCGCTAGCGCTTCCCGCACCGCTTCGGCAGCGATCGTTTTCGCCGCTGTCTGAGAGGATTGTTCGACGGTCGCCATTGTCGTGATGGCCTCACGGACGAAGGTCTCAGCGATGCCTCGCGCTGTACGCTCGGCTATCTGAGCAGTGTCTTCCACTGGCGCCAACGGCGTAGCCTTCACGTCGACAAGCGCCTGTTGAATGAGCGCGCCCGCAACTCGCTCAGCGGTTTCAACCGCAACACGCTCCACATGTTCTGGAGTAACAACGTCATCGCCGCTGGCCGCTGGAGCCGCATCGCGCATCGCTCCTTCAACGGCTTGCCGAACCGACTCCTGCAATGGAGCGCGCGTCGACTCAAGGACCTGACGGGAAATACTCTGGACGAAAACGTCTTTCGAGGAATCTAATGCCTGACGTGCGGCAGCTTCGGCGGCAGTGCGGGCAATCCGCGCCATCTCCTCGGCGGGAGTAATTTCGGGTGCGCTTGCTTGCGCCTTCTCCAGCGCTTGCTGAATTAAGCTCTGCGACACGCGTTCGGCGGTCTTCTCCACGTGCTCGTGGGTGACTGCTTCCACGCCGCCCTGCGGGACTGCGATGCTGGTTGTCGCCTGCTCAACCGCTTGGCGCACAGATTCCTGCAATTCGGTGCGCGTCGCCTCCAACACTTGGCGCGATACATCAGCAATAAGGTCGCCCTTGGCGGCATCCAATAGCTGACGCGCGGCGGCTTCCGCGGTGGAGCGAGCAATAAATAGCGCTTGCCGCTTTTGCTCGTCGGCGGCTTCCTGCACCGCCTGTCGAGCCGCCTGCGCAGCGCTTTCTCCTCCAGGATGACCTGCGGCCACACTCTCTCCACTCGCCGCAGCAAGGGCGCTTTGCACCGCTTGCTCCGCAGCGGCGCGCGCGGACTCCAGCACTTGGCGCGAGGTGTCCTCAATAGCTTCGCGCGCGGAGTCAACGGTTTGGCGGGCGGCAGCCTCAGCCGTTGATCGGGCAATGAACAGCGCCTGCCGTTTCTGCTCGTCGGCGGATTCTTTGATAAGTTTCTCCGCCACTTCGCTCGCTATGCGCTCCGCTATTCGAGCAATCTCGTCAGCACTGATAGATGCAGCAGCGGTGGCGACAGGAGCAGAGACGGCGGAGACAGGGGCAGAAGCGCTAACGACGGGGGAAGAAGCGGGAGCAGCGTCCGGCATAGGCTCCAGCGCGGGAGGAGAAACTGGTTTGGCAGCCCTGGCCTTCTGGCGCATTTCGGCAATGATGTCATCCAGAGCGGTATCCTCAACCGGCTTGGTGAGAAAACCACTGGCGCCGTTTTCCTTCGCCTGCGCGCGTTCGTGAGGCGTATCTTGCCCGGTGCACATGATCACCGGAATGGCGGCGGTCGCCGGCGTGGAAGTAATTATCTTGGTCGCCTGAAAACCATCCATGTCAGGCATCATGAAGTCCATGAAGATAATATCCGGCGCGATATTTTTCAGGTATTCGAGGGCCTCCGGCCCAGACGCCACCGAATCAACGCTCATCCCGCGATCCTCAAGCATGCGACTCAACTTGACCCGCACGACTTTGGAATCGTCCACAACCAGCGCTTTATGGAATTTCATTTGCCCCCCTAACGGTGTATGAGGTGGATGCCTAATGCCTGTTTGCGACGCTATGAAATATTGCTGCTTCTATAACCGTAAGGACCTACGCAAAAGCGTTCCAGCAAGACGCGCCGACGCAGACAGTACGAACTTTGTACGGCAAGGAGGCGCAACGCCGCTGGAGCGCTTTTGCGTAAGTCCTATAACCGGCTTGATTCTATGTCAGCCAAACAACAAGGTGTTAGCCGAAATGCATATACCGTCCACATAGGACTTACGCAAACGGTCCCAGCGACGTTACGTCTTCTTGCCCATAACTCAGCGCGTCTTGCTGGGACGGTTTTACATAAGTCCTACGACAAAGTTTCACGTGCGCCCTCGGCAAGCATCCATTCTCTAAATGCAACTACGGATGGTCGATCAGCCAACGCCTCCGGTGTTACGAGATAAAAGGCGTAACGGGATGGCGCCGCGATGTCGAAGGGAATACATAAACGTCCATCGGCGACATCGGCGGTCACGAAAGGCTTAAGCGCAAGAACCACCCCCAGTCCATCCATTGCAGCGCCCAACGCAAGCACTGCATTACTGAAATGCAATCCACGGGAAGTCTCCACGTCGGTCACACCGGCCATCTTCAACCATTCTTCCCAATTAGGACGCTCGGCCTCATCAGGGATGCTGTCATCATGAATCAGAGTGTGGTGCGTAAGATCCTGCAACGTCCGCAACGGATGCGCCCCTCCCAGCAAACGAGGACTGCATGCCGCCACATACGATGGCGAAAAAATCGGGTCGACGGAAAATCCGGGATATCGGCCATTTCCAAAGCGAATGGAGACGTCGGACGCCTCGTCTCTCAAATCGACCACATCGGCGCCCGGCCCGTCCCTCGCATTGCTGTCGATCGTTTTCAGGCTGCTAGTGAGATGCAATTCAATATTTGGGTAATGAAACCGGAAGCTATGCAGACGCGGCAGTAGCCATCGCGCGGCAAAGCCTGGCGGCGCGCTCACCACTAAGGATCCCCCCTCTTTGTGGCGATGGGTCCGCTCAATAGCAGCAGCAAGACAAGAAAAACCCTCACGCACCTTAGGCAACATCGCCTCCGCCACTTCGGTGAGCTCCAGCGCACGGGTTAAGCGATGGAAGAGTTTAATACTCAGGTACTCCTCCAAAGCTTTGACTTGGTGACTAATGGCCGCCGGTGTGACATGCAGTTCCTCCGCAGCCTTCTTGAAACTCAGGTGGCGGGCGGCTGCTTCGAATGCTCGTAAGGAGCCAAGAGGAGGAAGTTGGTAGCTCATAAATTAGTTTTTCTAACGCATCACATAATAATTAATCGTTTGTTGCGATGCAACAATAACCATATATTGATGTCGTATTAAGGGTTTGATTGAGCAAGTTATCAGACAAATGTCTGAATGGAGGTTGAAATGAAACGAAATTATGCTGAATTCATGATTTATGCGTACCGAGGCGAAAAAAGGCGCGGCGAGGCGCTTGCCGAGATGATCCTAGCCGTATGGCATGACATTAAAGGCTTTATGGCCAAAATCGTCGAAGCGAAAACCGCCGGCGTACAAAAATACAGAAGGGCGCCATTTCCACGGTCGCCCTTTCTTAGACCCGCACCCCGGCATTAATTAACGTTATGGTTGGCGGCGCCTTCACGGGCGCTGCCGCCGGTTTTTTAAACGCGTGACTTGCGCTCGCATGCTTCACAACGCGGCCGCAATCGTCTCATATAGCGTGCGTAGTTCCGGGATGAATAGCGCCATGATGAGCACGAGCAATAACAAGACAAGGAAAAGCATGGCCGCAAAAACGCGAATCGCATATCCGAGCCAACGAAACGGCTGATTAAATGCGCATTGCCATACGATAAAGACGCCAGCCCCCACGGCAAGTTGGGGAATAAGAATAATAAGGCGAGCAGTTAAGTCGTCTATTTGAGGCGCGACCTCTTGCAAAAGCACGAACACGGCGGCGAGTAATAAAAGCGCCACCGGCCCGCACAAAAACATGCCGAGCAAAAAGGCCTTCCACAACGTTACTTTCCCGCTAAGAAGTCGCTCAAAAATTCCCATCTGAGCCTGCTTGTCGTCACCTGCCATCCAGAGCTTCCCTATTTGTAACAACCGGCCGCAGGAGGCGCTGAGTGAAAATAAGGCCCACGCAATAAGATCGTAAACAGGCGCTTTGACAATAGACTTCTTTCGAAACCTACTGCGCAGACCGAGATCAAGCCTGCGGTGCTCAACGCCCTTGCAGGGCGCGTTTGCGTTTGCACACGCAAACCGTTCCGCAGGTGGGAAGCATGCTCCCCGAAACCCCTGCTACACCTATTAGTACACCTGCGCTTCTAGCGCTCGATCTCGGGCCGCTCGCTACGGTTTCGAAAGAAGTCTAATTAACTCTACGAAGTCGCGGCCTTGCTGTCGGCATTCATGTGCCCTTCGCCCACTTGCGCAAGCGGCTCTTCGGAAAGTCGCAAAGCAAGGCGAAACTCCGCACCGCCTTCCGCATGGTTTCGAGCTTCTATTCGAGCGTTCATGGAGGTTAACGATTCAGCGCTCAACGCCAACCCCAGCCCAAGTCCCTGCCCCTCGGGTTTACTCGTGAAAAATGGCTCGAACAAATGACGCATGGCTTCCGGCGATAGGCCCGGTCCCGTATCGCGAACCAGAAGCCAAACCACATCTTCAGCCATCACAGAAGACACAAAGATCGCCTTACGCGGCGAGGTGGCCATCGCGTCCGCAGCGTTAAACATAAGGTTCGCGATAACCAATGACAATCGCTCTGGATCGGCTTGAATTCCGACCCCTTCGATTTCCTCGTGATAATCGATCTTTTCCATCTTCACTCGCGGCCAAAACAATCGTCGCGCGTCATCGAAAACAGTGCGTAGATTGTGAACGGAAATCCGTGGTGGGTCCGACCGGGAAAAATTTCGTAGCCTTCTGATCAGGTTGCGTAGCCGAACTACTTCATGAGTAATATCCGGCACCATCTCGGCTGCATCCGTGGGCCGGCCTTGCTCCAGCAATTTTCCGACGTTATCCGTTAACAACGCGATTGTGCCAACCGGATGACTCATTTCATGAACAACGCCACTAGCTAACCGCCCAACAGCAACCATCTTCCCCGCATGAACAAGGACGTTACGCATCTTTTCGTGCTCAAGTTCGGCGGTCGCTGACGCCAGTTGCTGCGCGTGGGCCGCATTGGCCAACGCAACAGCGCCGTAAGCCGATAAGGTGCGAACAATCTGCCGCTCCCTTTCGCCATACGCCTTTTCCTCCACCGACTGCACAAGTAATACGCCCAGCACCTCGCCTCCTGCAATAAGGGGCGCAAACAATGCGGTCCGCATCGCTTGCGAATCGAGACTCTGGCCTGTCTCCTCTTGCCCCGGGGCAAGCTCGACCAACATTTCTCGACGTTCGCGAGCGCTTCGAGCGGCATACGAACTCTGGCTATCCAGTGCTATGCGCAGCCTCGGCAACGGCCTCCCATCCTCCACACCAAATCGCAATTCGAGCTCATTTCCATCGATCAGCCAAATGGACAACGATGGCGCGTCCAATAAGGCGCCTACGCGATGATAGAGCGCTTTCAATACCGTTTCGGTATCAAGCGTGGTGGTGATTTCCTGGCCAATCGTCGCAAGACGCTTCATATCGGCTAACAAGACGCTACGGGTGCGGTTCGCTAGTTCAGCACGCTCCTTCGCCACCATTAACTCGGCAGTTCTTTGCTTCACCAATTCTTCCAGCCCTGCTTGATAGGCAGCAAGCTCCCCATCCAGCGCGGAGCGAGCAAAAGCTGGCGCCAGCAACTCCAGATAATGCATCACCCCTGAGTAACGACTCGTTGCACCCGGCGGAATTAAACCCGAGACGGCGATGACACCCAACCGTCTGTTTTCGGTTAAGACCGGCAAAACACAAATGAAATGCTGCTCATCGAAGCTTTCGAGCTTACCCATTGCAGCCAATGGCGGAAAAGCAACGAGGTTGCTGCTTATGACTTCGCGCTCGTCGATATGGTCTTCGCCATAGTTTTGAATGTGACGTATCGTGAGTTTGTCAGGCTCGGCCAATGGCTCGTCCCACCGCCCGATGCAGGCCCACTGCACGTAAGGCACGAGCAACGTCATCAACGATTCGATTCTTTCAAAGCTGGCAGTGATGAGATCGCGACTAATTTCATAACTAACACCGACTGTCGTCGTCAAGTCGTCGTCCGTAATCATTTCTGGCGTTAGTCGATGGTGCTCATCCGACGCATCATCCAAAGACAATCCACTAGAGTGACGTGGAATGAAAACATTCGTCACCAGCTCCCGCCCGCCTCTCTGCTGACCACATTGGATTTGCTCCAGCGCCACGCTGACGGCACGCTCGGCAAGTTGGTCGAGATTCTGATCTATGGTAGCCAACGGCGGCACGCATCGACGCGCCGAAAAAGAGTTGTCATAGCCGATGACAGCGATATCCTCAGGCACCCTTAAACCGGACTCCTGGAAACAAGTGATAGCGCCCACCGCATTTCGGTCAGTGCCGGCGAACGCAACAGTGATCGGGATACGACGAGTCAGAATGTCACGCGCCGCTCTCATTCCTCCGACATGACCAGACTCGTCCGTATCAAAAACATACTCAGGACGATAAGGAATTCCGTGGGACGCCAACGCATGGCGGTACCCTTCGAGCCGGCACATAACGTTGTATTCCGCGAGGTGCCCCATATAAGCGATGTGCCGATGACCTGCTTGAATCAACTCGCCAACCGCACGCGCCGTGCTCTCTTCGTTCTCGCTTTCTACTGAAACAACACTGGCGTTACCGAAATTGTGAGCGATCGAAACAATCGGTTTGCCCGTAGCAATTAGTCGTTCCAGATATTCAGGCGAGATGGAATTTAACACCACAATCCAGCCATCGATGTGGCCCAGCGCAATCGGCAAATCAAAGCGGCCTTTATTTCCGGTTCGAATTGCGATAACGCGAACGCCGTGCACCTGCGCTGACCGATGGATCTGCGCCAACAGTTCCCCTAGATATCCGCCGCCCAAGAATGGCGTTAACACCCCAAGCGTGGTCGTTTGGAACATGGAGCCCCCCCCATTTTTCTTTAAACTAGAAATCAGCGATTCAACGTTAAACAGGAATAGTTAGGATGGCCATGCCTTCTCAGAACACGACATGGCCAACACAATCCTGGCGTTTACGAGAAACTAGTTCTTATTGGGCGCGATATGTTTTGCGTTACAAAACAATCAATCGCCAGTCGGCTAAGAAGTATGGGATTACTTATACCACAAAACAAAAGTAATTTTTTCTACGGCTTTTCCGAAAATAAGCCGAGAAAGGCTACGACAAATGGTTTATCCATTTAGAGATTAAACAAACGCCAAGGCTTTACGCTTTATCAGCCTGCCCCCTGAGGGGCTAGGCGTTTAGTAATTGTTTTTTACTTCCCCATCGGTTACTCCTCCGGTCGGCGATACTTCAACAAATCGATGTTGTAACTCTTCATTTTTCTATAGAGCATGGAGTAATTGATTTGCAGCTCGTTGCATGCTGCATTAGCGGCGCCATCATGGCGCCGCAAGGTATCTTCGATCACAGCTCTCTCTACCGAGGCAATGATTTCGTTCAACGAGCGCGATGCAGGCATTGCGGTTGTTCCGTCCATGGAGATTGGGACCCCAAGTTGCAATTGCTCGGCAACGTTGCGCAACTCCCGTACATTTCCAGGCCAGTCGTACGTCAACAGCTGCTGATGGATGTCCTTAGGCGGCGTCACGGCGGGCTGATTGAAGCGCAATGCAGCATCGCCAATAAAGTGCGCGAGCAACATCGGAACATCCTCACGTCGTTCACGTAGCGGCGGTATTTTTACCGTTGCAACGTTCAGCCGAAAAAACAGATCCATTCGAAATTTGTCGCGCGCGCTGTAGTCCCTAAGATCCACCTTGGTCGCGGCCACGACACGCAGGTCCACTGCAGTAATTTTATTTGATCCTAACCGCTCAACTTGACGCTCCTGAAGCACACGCAACATTTTTGCCTGTAACTGGATAGGCATCGCCTCAATTTCATCGAGAAACAATGTTCCGCCACTGGCGTGCTCAACCTTCCCTATTCGCTGCTTCGTCGCGCCAGTGTAAGAACCTGCCTCATGACCGAATAACTCGCTCTCAAACAGATTTTCTGGAATAGCCGTGCAGTTGATTGCGACAAAATTCCCGCGTCTGCCGCTAAATTCATGCAGACAACGCGCCACCAGTTCTTTCCCCGTCCCCGTTTCGCCAAGAATAATCACATTCGCTGGCGTGGGAGCAAGCCTGAGGACCAGATCTCTCAAATCCCGCATGACGACACTATCTCCGCGGAGAATCTGCGCGACGCCGGAGGCAAAAGCGAGCCGGTCCTTAAGAGACCGGTTCTCGAGCGTAAGCCGTCTCTGCTCCGAGGCGCGTTTCAAAACTGTCACCAGTCGATCCGAGTCAAAAGGCTTCTCGAGAAAATCGTACGCGCCCTCCCGTATCGCTTTTATGGCCGTTGGAATATTCCCGCCTGCCGTCATCAGCACAACCGGAAGATCCGGATCAATCTGATGGGCTTCCGCCAATACCTGCAAACCGTCGGAGCTTCCCAAATACAAATCAGTCAGCACAACATGTGGACAGGTCGCTGAAATACTTTCGAGCGCAAGCGCTGGTTCTCGAAAATTGAACACCTCAAAACCCGCCATCTCAAGCGTTCGCACCAAACCGCGCCGAAAATTATCATCGTCCTCCACTAACACTACGCGGAACCCACTGTCGCCATTACTTTCAGTTGAAATCATGCCGAACGCTCCGTGTCGAATTTCCAAAAATTTGAACTACGAGACTTCCGAATAATCATATTGAGCGATCCGAGATTGAGCGTTGACCCAAGCAGAACATAAGCATCGCCGTCTCGATATTCATATCACTCCACGGATTTTCCAGAGGCCGCCTCCATTCATTTGGACATCTTGCCCTGCATGCAACATAAACCAATCGCGGCATCTGCATTAAATTGCCCTGTATTGATTAAAGTCCGGGCGAATTTGCTTTAGTCCGCACACATCGACTTTGCAAGCTCGATAAAATCGCCACTAACTTTGTTACGCCCCTAATTTTTCGCCCTCAACGTCACCAGAGATCGACTGCAAACATGCAGGAAACCGTCACCATCATGATGACTCTCATAAGGCGTTTCCGATAATAAACGTCATTTCAAAATACTTCCTTCGCGCTCATGGCGCCGGGAAACCCTTCTACTGTGGTGGTCGCCGTATGAGGCGAGGTCGGCGCAGCATCCCATCGCACATTAACGCGGCCGCGCTCCCCTTGAAGAGCGCTAATGGAATCTTCATCCGCCCCCTTCGCCAACACTTTCCGCGGAGCCGCCTTGTGAATGGCTAACGGAGGAGTCCTATCCTTGATGCGTGGAACCTCTACGGAGGCCTTTATCACTCGTCGGACATACCCATTGCGAAAGCCACGTTGAAAATCACCGGTGTTGTACGCCGATAGCGCCTTTAATAGTGCGGTGCGAGAATCATCCGTTTCTTTAAGAGCTCGACTGTAATTCTCAGAAAGAATACGGGCGCCCGCTCGGAGGTTAAGACAGGTATCGAAGGCCGTCATTGCGTCGAGCCCGAGACGGGAAAAATGAACTGAGTTTATCTGCATTAGACCCAGATCAACCGAATACCCTCGTGCAATGAGCCACCGCGCCCAACCTGCCGCCTCCCCCTTTGAAGCGGGCTGACGAGCAAGCCGCTTTCCGCCATTTACATTAATTGCAAAGGGATTAAAGCCACTTTCAGTATGAATCACCGCATGCATTGTGGAAGGCGCCACTTGCGGAGCACATTCTTCGATAATGGGTGTCCAATCCATCATTTTTTATCCCGCTCCCGACTTTCGCTTTTTTTCCGAGGGCGGACGTCGATCGGCATCGGCGAGAATTAAGGGTGGGGCGTCGCTCTCTTCAATTCTATTCAAGGGAACAGGCTGACGATGCTTCACAACTTTGGCGACGTAACCATTTCGAAAACCACGCTCAAAATTACCGGTGTTGTAAGCCGAAAGGGCCTTCAATAAGGCGCTTTGAGGGGTTCCTCCTTCCCGGAGCGCCCTTCTATAACTTTCTGTAAGAATGCGCGCACCGGCAGCTAAGTTTCGACATGGATCGAACACGGAGGCGGCGTTAAGCCCAAGTCTACGTAAATTGTTTGAATTGATCTGCATCAATCCCATATCGACAGAGTATCCGCGGGAGATGAGCCAATGTGACCAAGCGGCGGCCTCGTGCAACGTGCGAGGCTTTCGTGCAAGCTTGGCGCCGCCATTTATATTGATCGCGAGCGGATTAAAACCACTCTCCGTGCGAATAATCGCTTGCATCGTGGAGGGTGCCACCTGAGGGGCGCATTCCCGAATCATGGGCGTCCAATCGATCATTGTCTATTTATCGTTAAAAATAACCAATTAAATTGATCGCTCATGCGGATTACTAAACCGCCAGCGCCATGACATACACCCCGCCACACGTCACAATCGTTCGGGAATTTCACTGTTACGATTCCCGATATGTCGACATGGACAATTAGGACTTGAGCAGCAACCGTGCCAAGAACACTTCCCGCTCCTTTGCGCCCTTTACCTTAGAGCGATTGTCATGAACTTATTTAATGGGTTAAACGTATAAACTTTCGCGCTTGCAAGAATGATGGCGTGACGACAGTGCATTTATGGAAGAAACAAGTTTCACTATGGCTGTCCCTCTATCGCCATCTCGGCGCCTTTCCCCTCGCCTTCCGCAACCGCGATTTCAATTTCGGTTGACTGATCTGTTTCGGCTCCGCTCGCCAAATTAGCAAACGGATTGCGTATCCGATCGCTACTTGATGGGCATTGGACTTTTGCTCGTTGGGAAAAAACCGGGTCCATGAAGTAAAGAATTTGTTTCCCATAAATCGGCGTTTGTCCCGCCATAAAAATCAACATATCCCCCGCTTCCACCACATTGCCTTGAGCGTCTTTTCGGGCGCCGGGCAATCGCATGACTTCATCGGCCGTTAATAGGGACCGTTGAGTCTCAGCAGTGGAAACTGAAACCTGGCTAAGAATGCCAAACGTACTACCCGAGTATGAGTTGTTTTGCTTAACAATTGTGGTGCTGCCAGTCATTTTGGAAAGCATTTCCGCCGTCTCAACTTTGTTAGGCGCATACGCGATACGAAGGTGGCAATTCGAGAAAATACTCTCATCTTTTCCGTAAGCGGTGTGCAGCTGTGAGATATCCTGAATAATGAGATAAGCTTTTAGACCATAGCCGGCGATAAACGCCAAGGACTCTTCAAAGATATCGAGCTTACCCAAACTAGGAAACTCATCGATCAACAATAGTAGTCGATGCTTATATGAGGCTACGCTACGCCCATCTTTGAACTCCATTTTCTCTACAAGCGAACGAATAACCTGATTCACCACTAGCCGAATCAAAGGCTTCAGTCTATCTTTATCGGAGGGCGGCACCACTAGATAGAGAGAGACGGGTCTCTCATCATTCATCAAGTCACTAATAATGAACTCGCTGCAAGCCGTATTTCTAGCGACGATAGGATCACGATAAAGAGTCAAATAGGACACGGCGGTAGAAACAACGCTCGACATTTCCTCTTCTGCTTTATTAAGCATGTCTCGTGCTACGGCGGCGACCACGGGGTGCGTAAAGGTCGGATTGCCTTCGGTATCTACCCAGCCTCGGACACCTTCCATATCATGATCGGTGTTGAGCATATAATTCAGGCTGTCTTGAATTGTTCTCGCCGGATTACTCAGGAAGCCGATCACGCCACAAAGAGACTTGTCCGACTCCGCATACAAAACATGCAGCGCTGTGCCGACCAGTAGAGCATGACCAGTCTTCTGCCAGTGGTCGGCTAACCCCTTGCCCTCTGGATCGGCGATCATGTTCATAATGTTTTGCACGTCGGCCACTTCTTTATCCGTATAGACCCGCACCAAATCCATCGGGTTGTAGCGAATGCTTGATCCATCAATTGCAGTGGGTTCAAACTTGAGCACATGATTGTTTGCTTCTTTCTGCCGCCAGCCAGCGGTCAGCGCCCAGTTTTCCCCCTTGATGTCATACACAACCACGCTGTGGGGCCACGAAAGCAATGTGGGAAGCACCAAACCAACACCCTTACCAGAACGGGTCGGCGCGAACGCCATGATGTGTTCTGGCCCGTCATGCCGCAGGTAGTGGACCTTTCCGGTCTTGGGGTGCTTCCACGCGCCGACGTATACGCCAACGCCTGTCCCGATTAAACCCGTTCGCTGTACCTCCTCAGGACTTGCCCAGTGCGCCGAGCCATGAATATGCTGGCCGCCCTTATCCATACTTTTTAAGGTCTTATTAAAGGTGTAGAAGATTAAAGCGACGGTCCCGGTGAAACTTGCGACAAACAACCATAACACCTGAGAAAGTGCGCTTTGTACGGTTGGATTCTTTAATTTTCCAAAACGCCCATACCATTCGACCCAGTCGAAGATCATGTAGAACTTAAATCCTCCTACACTAAACAGAGGAGCTCCTAGCGCATCTTGATAACCAAATCGGAAAGCAAGATATTGGGTGCACAACAAACTCAAAGCCATTAAAAAACAAATACCGCCGCCAATACCTTTCCATAAGATGCCCCCTGGATTCCCCGGTTGATCGGGGACATCGTACAAAGGGGTCTTTAGCGAATCGCTATATTTATCCATAATTTCATCTCACCAAAAAACGTTCATCGGGCCGAATTACCGGCCGAGCCGACCATGACCAGGCGTTAAGCCCGCCTGACCAATAGCGCGGGCTTCCACCGCCTTTCCCTTCACAACCACATGCAATCGCTCACCGACTTCCGCCTCCAACAGATCGCAAGCAATACGCTCGATCTCGATAATTAAAAGCATGCGTTTTCTCGCCTCGAGTTTGAGGTAGATTTTCTTATCATCGGCATAACATATCTCACCAGTAAAGTTCGTTAGACCATCTGAAGTCATGACCACGAAATCATCAGTGCCCAATTGGCTGGCGAGAATTTCTCGAGTGTCCGGTTTAGCGCCCGTCAAAGGCCAAATGATTTCGCCGTCATGAATCGAAACCAGAGTGATTTCATAGTTCCCGCCGTCACTCCCATCATTGATCCAGACCTTTGGAGTCAGCGTTTTGCCTTTGCCTATATTTGGATTATCAAATTCCTGAACGGCGACCGCAGAATCCGCGAACGCCAAGCCATTAATTACCGGCGCCAAAGCGGAATATATAGCGCCGTCATACTCCTTCACGTCCGTCTGCGCGCGGACCGTAACAGGTCGCGGGTGGATGACGCCCATAGCCTTTCGGACTGTTACAACATAGTCCACTAACTGCCCCCTTCTATTGGTGACTTTAAGCTCTGGAGCCAGACTTTGGACGCCGACCTCCACGCTATTGAATCGTTGCGTCGCGATCACCAAATGATCGTCGTCAATGGAGCCAATAATGGTTGGATAACGGGCAGAGCGAACGACGCCGTCGTAAATTTTCTCATCTTCCTGAGCAATCAGCACTAGTTCGCCACGCCCAGTGTGATGAACACCAGGCGTGGAAAGCTGTTGACGGGCGCCAAGATCATCCAGAGACATTTTCGTTTAAGTCTCCCTCATTAACTCATGGCTGATAACCGCTCGGAAACACCAAGTCCTTGTTAACCATAACCGTGAACTTGGATCCCTTGCGAATCTCAATCGTCGGTTGCACGCCCAAATTACGCTTAGCGATCTCAATGCCAAGTTGACTCATTTGCTGTCCCACCGCAGCGCCGACAACCTGTCTATTGCTCAGTGAGGCCTCATTGGAAATGGTCTCCTGGGGTTGCGAAAGCTGAAAAGCTGCTGAGAATATCGAGGTCAGAAGCGCAAAACCAAATGTCCGCACATAGTGATTATTGACGCGATCGGCAATGCCCGCAGTACCCGCTTTGTCATGCCCCGCCATACCGCTCAAATCCATGCTCGTCGCATTAGGAAAAATAATGCGATTCCACACGACCAGTAATCGCGATTGTCCAAACGTTATAGAAGACTGATATTGCCCGAAGAGCTTGCTTCCCTGCGGGATAAGCAAGTGCTGCCCTGTGGCGCTATCAAATATGTTTTGCGAAACCTGCCCGACAATCTCGCCCGGAAGATCTGAATTAATCTGCGTAATCATCACACCGGGAATAACGGTGCCGGTTTTGATTTCAAACTCGTTAATAGGGGGATTTAGTTGGACTATCTGGAAATGAGCGCCCTTGGATCGCCCACCTCGTTCCAGAAACGCTTCTTTTTGGGATTGGCGATTGGGGTCATCTTTATTTACAGCTGGGTCTTCGCGAACTGCCGCCGCCTGTCTATTGGCGCTTTGATTTGAGATTGTCTCTCTCGGCGCCATCTCCTCTTCGACTTTCGCCTGACGCTCGGCAAATTTAATGAGTTCGGTGTCGGCCATAAACGCATTCATTTTCTGCTCTGGAGGCCGCGCAGCCGATGTGGATGTAGATGTGGAGGTGGATGTGGCTGCTGGAAGAGCGCCAGCAGAGCCTGGATCCGCTAAGGTCGGCACATTCTGTGTGGAAGCCGCATTGGGAGGCGGGGCGCTCTCCCGTGGCATCCTCGGCGGCTCTGCCGGGAGAAGCAATGGCTGGTCAGGAACATCACTCGTTAAAGCGCTTGCGGTCCCTGTTGCTGGCGTAAACGTCTGAGGCTTGTCAGGGGCGACATTCTTGGTCATGTCCTTTTGTGGCGTCGATAGATTGGAAAGGATAAAAACAAAAACGCCTACCATTACCGCCACAGCGATCATGACGGCCTTTTTGTTTAAGCGGGCGCTGATCTTAGGGGTGCCACGCAACTCCAAACCATCGGGAGATTCGATTTTCGTCGTCATGGCTTACTCCGATCCATCCAGGCACCTTCCGAACCAACCACGTTTGGCGCATTTCTTTTCGCGGGTAACCTCGATACGCTGTTGCCCAACACCTGTGCCGGAAATCAATGCAAATCTATCAGTCATTCTATCAATAGTGTAGATATTGCCTTTCAATCGATAATTCACCATCTGCTCGCTACCATCAGGATCAATCAAAATCAGAACGGGCGCTTCCTCGACAGGTACGTTATCGTTCATTGAAATATATGTGCGGGCGCCATCGTCCATTACGCGCAATGGCTTGAACTTTGGTTTTCCTCTGACGACCTCGACTTTGTAATCAAAATTAATGCGTTCAACCGCCACATTGGGAAAGTCGGATTGAGGTGCGGTGGATTGCGAGCTACGCTCGGACTTGGCGGGTTGCGCCATCATCTTTTGCCACGTCTGATTACTATTGTCTGGATACTCAAACGCAACACGGGCAAGATATTTATCTCTGCTGGAAACGAGTCGTAAATGATAGGTGCGGCGATCAGTCGGAACCATTAAATTGGTATCAAGGCCCGGCTCCGTCGGCTTGATGATGAGATGAGTAATTCTTTGATCTCCTTCGGCTGAAACCGCGGGTGCGATCTTCCATCTCACGGAGTCGCCAATATGCGGTGCGCCTTGAATCGTTTCCCCAGGCTCCAGCTCGATATCGCAAACCCTGAGCGGAGCACAAATAATGGTCGGCGCAGAGTCACCGAAAGTAAAAACCATACGTCCATCTTTTCCTTGCGCTGGATAAGCATGGGGATTTTCAGCCCACTCTTGCGATTGACGCACAGCCAACTTCGCTGGCTCGCTTACCGTGGGCTCCGGGGTCGTAACAATAACCTGAACCGGCGCTTCTTTTATCTGGATTTCCGGTTTTAATTGCGCTTCGCTTTTTAAATCGGCTTCGCTGATACCAAGACATGAAACGGGGTCAGTGCAGGGAGCTCCGCCAGGACCGACTGAAGTCGGCATCACGGTATCTGCAGGTTTTGCAAGTATTGGCGGAACGTTCGCATTTTCCACAGCTGATGCAGGAGCGCCTCCTTGCGCACCGCCCTGACTACTATCCTGCGCTAGGGCGGCGCCGGAAGCCGCCAGGCAAGAAATCAACAAGACCAGTTTCTTGATTCGCATTTTCGGCTCCCCGTGAAGTTTAAAGTTGTTGAGCAAAGTTCAAGTCGGTTATATAAATCCCTAGCGGATTCACAATAATTTGGCGTTCGTCCGTGGGAGGTGTAATTCCAATAACAAAAGAAGCCTTGAACCGAAGTTTATTTTTCACCTCCCCTTTCAAATCGCGGTAAGTCTCGGCCCATTCCACTTGCCAGCTTTTGTCAGAGACCGCCAATATGGCTGAAAGCTCCACGGAGACAGTTCCAGTTTGGAGCCGGACGAACGGATTGTTTTCTTCGAAGTATTCATTCGCCTTCTTATGGGCTGGCGTATTAATAGGCAACATGGAATAAAGTCGGGTAACGGCATCCTTTTGCGCAACGCGGTCTACCGTCACCGTTCGCCAATCCTGCACAAAGCGTCCTAAAAACGATTTAACAACCCTCGAATCCAAAGCGGTCGCCTTGTCGCCAGGCCCCACTGCGATAGCAGCGCCAAACTTATCGACCTGAACAACATATGGAACAATCTTATTTTGGGCGCCGATATAGCCAACGCCTATAACTGCGGCGAATGCAATCAGCGCACAGAGAAAGGCGATGTACCGCCAATTACGAGCTTGACTAATGTAGTCCCCATAACGCTCATTCCACTCGCGCCGGGCCTCGATGTAAGGATTTTCGACTTGCTGCGGCTTGCCACGCGCGGAAGCGGGCTTCTCCGCCTCCCTGGGAGCCGAAATATCTTCAATATCTTCGGATGAAATCATCGGCTCCGGATTGGCTTTCTTGAAAAACATGAGGAGGCTTTTCATTTCCTGGATTCCTTTGCGTCGTTAACGTTTTGTTAACTGCTAGTTTTGCCCGGTTTAAACCAACGGGCATCTGCCGCATTCACGTTGGTTGGGGCGACTTCGCCCACTCAATAAAACACCTTCGCCATCACCATCAGAATCGCCACACTTATCTAATTCAAGAGCCTTCTACTGAACCACCCTTCTTTCCTTCCGCCGCAGCCAGTTTCGCCTTTACATCTCGGTTTGCTCTATCTGCGGTACCCGGCTTCTTACTGGAGCCCGTGCCCATCGGATTCTTTGGATCGCCATCTTTCCCGCCAGCCTTAAATCCCGCGCTCCCGCCTTGTCCTCGCGCAGCATTCATCGCTGTACGCGCCATCTGCCCCCCCAATGCCTTGGCGAAAACACCAGCGGAATTCTGGCCTGTGGCAGCGCCGAGCTTCCGACTGTTCTGCGCAAGCTTGAACGCATGGTAACCAGCCTGCCCTACCGCTGCTGCTGCCCTACCCGGCATTGCCGCAATACCTCCCGCCGTTTTCATCCCCTGCCCGACACTTTGCGCGGAACTCACCATCGTTCCACCGGAGAAACCGATACCGCCACTCATTAATGCGCTGGCCATTTCAGGCGCTCTAATCGAGAGCAATACCGTCACCACAGCCACACCCATGATTTGAAATAACTCCATGTACTCGAATACGAATTTATCCCCCATCTCCATCACGAGGTTCGTCGTCATTCCGAGGATGACTAAAATCACCAGTAGCCTGAGCCCAACGGTCAAGGCGTATTTGAAATACTTGGTGACATACTCGTTTGTCCAGCTAGAACCACCAAAACACAGAAAAATGGCGCCAGCAGCAAGCAAAAGGAAGGCCTCGATACGTAAGCACAGCAACTGCGCCGCTGCAACGAAATACGCTACGGCGATTACCAATGTCGCGATCAACGCAACGCAAACCTCCCCGAGTTTTCCAAGTACGTCGAAACCTGTAGGGGCCTTGCTCCAAACAAGCGCAATAATGGCCAGGCCTGTTGCGATGACCCCATCCACCGTCAAAGGAGGCGCGCTCGTCGCATGCTCACCCGCATACTCGAAACTTTTTACGACTATGGGAATCCATTCCGGACCTTTATCTAACAAAAGAAAGAAAAAACCGATGTACATGAGCTTTTTAATTAAGTCCGCCGTAAA
The DNA here is from genome assembly GCA_035539675.1 of Burkholderiales bacterium. Taxonomy (GTDB): domain Bacteria; phylum Pseudomonadota; class Gammaproteobacteria; order Burkholderiales; family DATLHW01; genus DATLHW01. The sequence continues at coordinate 18,101 of DATLHW010000117.1, forward strand.
ACTGCTCATCTCGTCTTTTTCCAATGCCCAGAGGCATGCAGCCCATGCCAATTCAAGTGTCGCTAACAGGAAAAAGGTGTTCTCACCCAACGCCGCCAACTTACCGCGCCAATCGTCACCCTTTGCGTTAGCCGCATCGACAAAAGGATCTAGCAAGGTAAAAGAGGGACCAGTTACGCTGCCAATGGTGACGCCAGGGGCGGCATAAACCACATCAAGTAAAAAGAAGGAGGCAACCGCCAATAGGATGCTCCACATCAAAGAGCGCTCTTTCGAGCCGCTACTTCGCGCTATGGCGTATCGCATCGGTGATTGCCCCATTCTCCAGTCCCTTGCCTTGTTACCTGAAGTTTTTGTCGTTTGGCTCATGGTGAACAGTTCGCGTCCTGCAACGACTACTTATTACCCGAGTCATCGGGTCCGCCGCGGGAGCCTTTACCTAGCGAAGAAGGCGGGAGAGGTCCCCTCCCCGGAGATGGACCAGAACCGCCGCTAGAAGGAGGGGCAACACTTTTCGCTACGTCTTTCGCTATGCCGCCTCCCGCGAGTTCCGATGCGCCACCCGTTAAGCCTGCCGCCATGACCTTAGTTGCAACTTTATCTGCAACTTTATCTGCAACCTTATCTACAACCTTATCTACAACCTTATCCGCGGCCTGTCTTAAGCGCCCGCGAGAACTGCCGGATTCGCCCCCACTATCACCTCCGCCCTTCACCGCATCTTTCGCTAAGTTCTGCGCCATATCTTTCCCTGCGCCTTCCTTCACGGCGCTTTGCGCTAAGCCTTCGCCAGATTTTTTGGAATCTCCCGATCCACCTCCCGATCCACCTCCCGATCCACCTCCCGATCCACCTCCCGATCCACCTCCCGATCCACCTCCCGATCCGCCTTTAGACCCACCGCCACTAATCTCGCCGCCTTTTTCAGCTCTTGCCGCTTCAAGCTTCGCCTTGACGAGTCTGTTGGCTCTGTCGATCCCCCCAGGCTTCTGACTAGAGCCCGTACCCATCGGATTCTTGCTGTTGCCACCGTCCGCATTCTTGTAAGCCCTGAATCCGTGACTTGTATCCTTTCCTCTGGCCACGTTCAGCGCGCTACGCGCTATCTGCCCCCCCAAAGCTTTGCTAAAGGTTCCCACAGCGCTTCCACCCGTTTCTTTAGCCAGCGCGCTACTATTCTGCGCCAGCTTCATTGCGTGATATCCGCCCTGCGCTAAAGCTGCACCTCCCTTAACCGGCATTGCGGCGACAGACATTGCTCCAGTCGCCACACCCGCAGCGCTTTTCGCGGAACTCACGAAGCTGCCACCCGAGAAACCGATACCGCCTTGCATCAACGCGCTTGCCATCTCAGGCGCCTTAACCGCCATCATCGCGGTCATTATGGCCACCGCCATAATCTGGAATAGCTCCTGGAACTCGAATACAAAGGTAGCCGCGACACTGTCAACAAAACCGTAGGTAAGACCTAGGATGAGCAGAAGCACCAACAAACGTACGCCTACCGTAATCGCGTATGTGAAGTACTTGGTGACGTATTCGTTGGTCCATCGGGAACCGCCAAACGCAAGGAAAATTGCGCCAGCGGCAAGTAGGACAAAGGACTCTAATCTCAAGGCGAGAAGTTGAGCAGCGGCGATAACATATCCAACAACGACAATAACCGTCACCAGAATCGCCACGAGTATTTCAGGAATATTAGCGAAGACATCACCGATGTCCCAACCGCTGGTTTCATCCCAAATGAGCTTAACTATCGCGAAACTTGTCGCGATGACGCTATCCACAGTGAGTGGAGGAGCGCCTGTCGCCTCCGTCCCAGCATACTCGAAGCTATCGACGATGATTGGAATCCATTCCGGTCCTTTATCCAGCAACATATAAAAGAAACCGATAAACATCATTTTCTGAATTAGCTCAGCGGTAAAACTGCTCATGTTGTCTTTTTCTATTACCCACAAACATGCCGCCCAAGCCAGTTCGATAGTGGCCAATATAAAGAATGTATCTCGACCCAAATCCGCAATCTTGCCGCGAAAGGTATCGCCTTGACCTTTAGCGATAGTTACAAACGGATCGAACAATGTGAACGAGGGTCCCGTCACGTCCCCAATAGTCACTCCAGGAGCAGCATAAGCAAAATTCACGAACAGAAAGTAGGACGCCAATGCTAGGAGCGTATTCCACCACGCGCCACCATATGACCACGTGGGCCTTTTTGCAGTTGAGTAATGCTTTGACATTGACGCCATATCCTATTCCTCTACTTCATGTGCTGGTTCCAATCCTAGCCATCTGTCCGCCCAACCGTTAAGCCCCCGATGTCTCAACCAGTAGGCGGGCCATTCGACTCCATGCTCTTTCATAAGCTTCCGCGCAGTACGAAGGTCTTCCTGTCCACTGGCGCCAACAAATGAAAGCACCAACGGTCCGAACCCATAAGAGAAGAGTCGACGCCCAAGCGGGGATTTGTAGTAGTACTGTCGTTTGACCTGCGCATGCGCAAGAATTTCGACTTCCCTATCATTCAGCCCGATCGCGTCATACATTCCTCTAGACGATGGATCTTGCGCTTCCGGATTAGGTAGCAAAATTTTGGTCGGACAGCTCGCCAAAATTACATCGCGAATTGGGCTTGCCATCACATCGGCAAGCTCCTGCGTCGCCATAAGTACAGCGCCGTTTTTCTTCCGCCACGTTTTAAGCCATTCCCGAACTTTTTCTCGGAACAATGGATGAGAAAGCATGAGCCAGCACTCGTCTAACGGCACCAATGTCGGTCGCCCATCGAGCCGCTTCTCAACTTGTCGGAAAAGATATAAAAGCACGGGCACAACGTTCTTCTCGCCCAGGTTCATCAAGTGCTCCATTTCGAACACCTGAAAGTTTCCGTCCCGCAAGCTATCTTCCTCGGCGTCTAATAAGCTGCCCATTGGACCGGCAAGCGTGTAGTGCAATAGAGCTTGACGCAATTCTTCATCTTGCAATTCGGAAACGAATTCAGTTAGCGTCCGTCTTGGCGAATGGGTAAGCCGCATAATGGCCTCATACACCATTTGACGTAGCGCCGGGGTAACCGTCATGCCTTGCAGCGTCAACATGACTTCAATCCATTCAGCGGCCCACGCCTGATCCTCTTGCGTATCAATGTTCTTCAGCGGACAAAACGCCAGCTCGCTATTTTCACCTCCTATGTCGTAATAGTTACCGCCGCACGCGTTACAAAGGATAAGCGAGGAATAGCCTTTATCGAATGCAAACACCTGTGCGTTAGGGTATCGGAAGTGTTGCGCCATCATGAATGTAAGCGCGGTCGACTTACCGCCACCGGTCTTACCAATCATCAAGGTATGACCAACGTCTCCAACGTGCAGGCTGAAACGAAACGGCGCCGACCCCGTAGTCGCGGCATACAAGAGCGGTGGACTATTCGGCGGATAAAAAGGGCAAGGGTTGTGTTCAAGTCCAGACCATACTGCGGTAATCGGCAGCATGTCTGCCAGGTTTAACGTGTGCAAGATCGGCCGTCGGATATTGGGATATCCGTGGGCTGGAATAGTGCCAAGAAATGCTTCAACCGCGTTAATGTCCTCGATCCGCGCCCCGAAGCCATAATTAAGAATTTGTTTGCGCGTTTCCTGCGCGAGTTCGGAGAGCCTCTTCGGATCCTCGCTCATTAGAACGATGCACGCGGTGTAGTAACCGAACTTTACTTGGTTACTCTCCGCCTCCCCCATCGCTTGCTCTACGTCCTGGGTCATTTGCAGAGCATCGAGATCGACAGCGCCAGTAGAGGTGTTGAAGAATTGATCTTTGAAGCCTCGCTGCTTCTGTTGCCAGCGTCGGCGAACGCCGGTTAGCACGGACCGCGCTTGGTGCGCATCGAGAAAGATGAAACGAGTTGACCAGCGATACTCAAAATGAAGCTCATCGAGTATGTGGAGGATTCCAGGATAGCTGTCCGCTGGAAAGCCATCGATCGCGACAACTTTGATAAATTTTTCTCCTACCTTCGGGGCAATGCCGCCGAGGAATGGATGTGCTCCTATAACCGCATCGAGATACATAGGTATCGAAGGCAGTTTCACGGGGCGCAAGATTCCACTCACACAAAACTCTAGATACTGTAATAATTCATCCAATACGTAGGGTCGGCCGAACTCGTCTTCCCCCTTGATGGTGCGCATTCGCTTCATTGGAAAAGTGATACCGAGAACCGACTCCATATCGCTAATCTGGCGTCTGAATGTCTCAAGAATTCGGTTTGCGAGTCCTTCCGCCGATTTGTCGCGGTGTTCGTCGTCGTAGATAAAATCCGCCATTTTTCCCGCGGCGCGGAAAGGGGGAAGGTAGGTAAGCGTTAATGCGTAAACAGTTTCAAATTGCGTGCCTTCCGACTCGTACTGCTCCCGGCGCTCCATATCCATTAACCAGGACGTTCGATCCGGAAAAGCGCCTTCGTCGGGATACGTGGTCGATACTCTTCGCATCGCGTCACAATTGAGCAACCATCCACTACCCAAGTTTAAAAGCATCTGATTCAGTCGCGCCGAGATCCCTGCGAGTTCGAGATGCGTGGAACTTGCCATATCGTCGCCACGAAAATACCAAGCCGCAGTCAGGCTACCATCCTTATTCAATAAGATGCCGTCATCCACCATCATCCCGAAGTTCAGCAGATCCGGCAGCCCTCTCGCTCGGTCGCGAAACTGTTTGAGCTTGATCATGTGACTACCCCTTCGTCGTTGGCCTCGGTAGCGGAGCTAGCTGCGCATGAACGCAACCCTTCGCGCTGTAGTACGCACGATAGCGAATGTGTCGTTGATAAATTTTTGACATCATCGTATCGGCTTTAGCCATCTGCGTTAGCGACCAGAATGATGCGCTCCAGAACACGAACGCCAGAAGCAACGATAGCGGTCGAAACTTCGCACTGAAAATAATGATCGCCGCGACCAATACAGCAAACAGTAGCAGGCCCCGTTCCGCCCCCATCAGAAGCTGGGGGCGGTTCAGCGATCGGTGGATAGGCATGAATCGTGGCTCATCCATGAAACGCCTCCTTTTTTGCTAAAGCCAAGTCGTCTTTTGCTAAAGCCCAGTCGTCATTCGCTGCTAGGCTCAATCAACTTCATCAATTAAAAGAGATCGATGAATGACTGCGCCAACAACAGAACGGCCAAGGCTAGTACGATCGTACAAATACGCTTCGCGAATTCCGAAAGTTCTCCACCGAACGCCAGCATGGCGCCGGCAACCGCTAATGCAATCACGCCAATCGCCCGTGCGACGTTTCCAGTCAATGACGTTTTAATCTGATTCAGCGGTCCTTCCCACGGCATTGCAAAAGCCGGTTCGCATAAAAACAAAAGTCCGATAAATAGGACAAACGCTCCTGCGTTTAATTTGTTGGTTATCTTCATGGTGTTTTTCCTCCCTAAAAAGTTGAAATACGCTACGTGAAAAAGTTGAAACGTGTGAATCAATGCCTTATTACTGGTTTAAGAATGAAGCTTCCCCCTTTGTAACCCTGAACTAACATCATCTCGCTAACTCGCCGGCCAGGGCTTTCGCCGATACGTTCAATGAACAGAATTAAGTTGATGGCTTCCGCGATCATTGCGCCAATGGCGTCATCCGATAAGTTTCGAGCTTCAGGCGCCTCATAGATAAGTTGCCTAACGCGGGTAAGTCCGGCCTCTGCGGAGTTTGCGTGAACTGTGGCGCATCCGCCTGGATGACCGGTGTTCCAGCTCTTTAGTAAAGTCAGCGCCTCGCCGCCGCGAACCTCACCCACGACAATACGATCAGGGCGCAGACGCATGGTCGCGCGTAACAGTCTTTGCATATTTGTGTGTTCATTCGCGCGCAGCAAAACACTATTCGCAAGGGAAATCTGTAACTCGACCGTGTCTTCAATCGCGACCAGCCGATCATCAGGACATAATTTCGCTATCTCCGCGAGCACTGCATTCACCAATGTGGTCTTACCACTACCGGTTCCGCCAACCACGAGGATGTTGTTACGATTGCGGACCCCTTGACGAATTACGTCAACAGGATGGGACATGTTTTCAAATCCTGCATGGCTGTCCCCGTGTCCGATCGCATACCCTGTCATCGCCGGCGTGATAATTCCCGCTTTGACATAATCATCCAGCGTGAAAATGTTGATCGCCTTTTTACGAATCGCGAATACCGGTCTGCGTACGATAGGATGAATAAGTCCTTCGAGACGCGATCCATCCAGAGGAAATTCGCCTTCTAGGATGGGATTTTCATAAGTGATGGTCGTATTGAGCATGCTGGCGCAAGTGGCCAACATGCTTTCCGCCGATGAAGCGCTCATATCGAAACCGCTGTACTTCATTCCTTCCCCTAAAACATCCAACCATACCTTTCCGTCCTGGTTGAGCATGACCTCGATTACCTTGGGATTGTTTAAAGCGGTCACCATTTCGTGTCCGCATTCCCGTGAAAGCTTTTCCTCAAGACGTTTTCGCAAGACTTCTGTTTGACTATTCGTCGTGCTCATCAGGCGTCCACCAATTTTGGAGTTGGAATAAAGGCGCTTCTTTAGTTCTTAAATTTTTCGCTAAGCTCCATGAATTCCGCGTGTTGTGCGAATCATGGTGACGTTTACCTTAGAGCACGACCCGTGCCATCGCCCGCAAAACAAGTAAGTTGTTGTTTTAAATAAATGCAGATGCACTCTTTCGGCTCGGCAGTCGATATGCGCTTGCAGGTTTGCAAGTCGCCAACAATTGGGCCTTGCAACTTTGCAAGGTCCATTGCGAACGTAATTCGCAAAAAACTTTTACAGTGCGAATCCCTATGACTGGACCGAAATCTGCTCTTAATGCGGAAAATTGATGTCCCACGAAATCTTTATCTAACGTAAAGGATGCATCTATGCAAAACGCGAGCGCGCGTGGCCGCTTACATAGATAAATGAAGGCGTCGTGATCGCAGCCCGCCCCCCGCCATTTTTCCAAAAAGAAGGACGCAAACCTAAGATGGGAGAGGTGAAAGACCCTCAATAAATTAAAAACACAGACGATGGCGGAGGCAACGTGGAATCTTGCAGAAATGCCCAATGCAAAAACCCGTGTCTTTTCATTTCTGCACGATCTCTTTCGTTAGCTGCACCATGCCCCCCTCACATAACATTGTTTTAACAATGAGTTACTCAATACTCATGAATTCCGGCATGGCTCATGCATAAGTGGCGTTGAAGCGCGATACAGCTTTATTGCTATCGAGTTACGAGTAGCAAGCTTGGAGGCCTCTCCCGTCTGACCACTGAAGGTCCTTGCGCATAGTTCGCAGGAGATATAAAAAAATGAGCATAAGAAAGTCTCACCTTATATTGGGAGCATTCTTGCCTGGCTCCGGTCGACATGTGGCTGCATGGCGCTATCCTGGCGCACGACCAGATGGTGTGCTGAACTTTCCCCACTATTGGCGTTTGGCGCAGAAGGCGGAACGCGGCCGATTCGATATGATTTTCGTGGAAGACGGCGTAGCGCTCCATGACTGTAATCGAGAGCCCGACGAACTTAGCCGCTCCGGACATAGCCAGCCGGTGCGCTTCGAACCACTCACATTACTGTCCGCCCTTTCCGTTGTAACCGAACGCATCGGGCTGGTGGCGACCGCCTCCCCCATCCACAATGAGCCCTATCATGTCGCTCGCCAATTCGCTTCGCTGGATTACTTAAGCGAAGGGCGCGCCGGATGGAATGTGCTGACGTCGGGGCATGATGTCGAACTTAAGAACATCAATGATCGCGTACACCCAGAACAGGCGACGCGCTACGAACGAACCAAGGAATTCATGCATGTCGTAAGCAAGCTTTGGGATAGCTGGGATGACGATGCGTTCCCACGAGACAAGAAAAGCGGCATGTACTTCAATCCCAAAAAACTCCATCCGCTCGAACACAACGGCAAGCACTTCTCCGTGCGCGGACCTTTGAACGTAGCCCGTTCACCGCAGGGACATCCCGTGATTGTTCATACCGACTCCTCCGATGTTGGACAAGAGTTAGCTGCGCAATATGCAGAGGTTTTGCTTACCGCTCAGCAGACCCTTGCGGAAGCGCAAACGTTTTATGGCGCCACAAAAGAAAAAGCGATTCAATACGGACGATCGCCGGACGATATCAAAATCATGCCTGGCATATTTCCGATAATTGGCGAGAGCGAGCAAGAAGCTAGAGAAAAGTACGAGGAGCTACAAGAATTAGTGGATTCCCAAAGCGGCTTAGCGCTGCTATCCGAGCTCATGGGAGGCGTCGACTTATCCACTTACCCTCTCGATGGCCCCTTACCAACGTTATCGGAAGCCAACGCCGCCAGGTCCCGACTGAAACTTCTAACCGATCTTGCAGGGAAGGAAAATCGGACGATCCGCCAGTTATTCATGTCTCTTGCAGGACCACGCGGCCATCGAATGATTCTCGGCACGCCAGCGCAGATTGCCGATCAGATGGAAGACTGGTTCACCAATGGCGGGGCCGATGGATTCAATGTCATGCCGCCCTATTTACCCGGATCGTTAGACGAATTTGTGGAGCAAGTGGTGCCAATCCTGCAACAACGAGGATTAGTCCGAACGGAATACGAAGGTCGCACCCTAAGAGAACACTTAGGTTTGCGTCGTCCGATCAATAGATTCACCCGAGCGGACGAATTCACTTCCGCGTAATGTTATTCAATTCTTTCGCATTCATTTTTGCATTTCTACCCCTCACATTTTTTGTTTACCTGTATCTAGGACGCAAACAACCCGCAGCCGCGGCCGGTTGGCTTGGCTTCATGTCGTTATTTTTTTACGGTTGGTGGAATCCGATATACGTACCGCTGTTGGCGGCGTCGATCATTTTCAATTTCATACTCGGCGCAAAAATCAGCGACAGCGCCACTGTCCCGCGCAAGTACTGGCTGACTTTCGCAATCGCGGCGAACCTTCTTCTTCTTGGCTACTTCAAGTACGCCAATTTCTTCGTCAATACGCTTAGCGATTTCTCAGTCGCGCATTTCCAGTTAACCGAAATAATCCTGCCGTTAGGAATTTCGTTTTTCACATTCACTCAGATCGCCTTTCTCATCGACACCTACCATGGCGAAGTTAAGGAATACCGCTTTGTTCATTACTTATTATTCGTAACCTATTTTCCGCATCTAATCGCAGGCCCGGTATTGCATCACAAGGAAATGATGCCGCAGTTCAGCAAGGGCGAAACCTATCGGCTGAACTACGAAAACATTTCCGTTGGATTAACCATCTTTATCATTGGCCTCGCCAAGAAGGTCTTACTGGCGGACAACATCGCGCCGTACGTCGGCTCCGTCTTCGTGCAAGACGCCACTCCTACGTTAATAGAAGCATGGGCCGGGACACTGGCTTACACGATGCAACTCTACTTCGACTTCTCCGGCTATTCGGACATGGCGATCGGCGTATCGCGCTTATTCGGCATAAAGTTACCGCTCAACTTCGCTTCGCCGTACCAAGCGTTGAATATCATTGAATTCTGGCGTCGATGGCATATGACGCTATCCCGATTCTTGCGAGACTATCTTTACATTCCTCTAGGCGGCAACAAGCACGGCAAGCTTGCGCGTTATCGCAACCTCATGGCTACGATGCTATTGGGTGGATTGTGGCACGGCGCGGGATGGAACTTCGTTATTTGGGGCGGGCTTCATGGCCTTTACCTCGTCGTCAATCATGCGTGGCGTAGTCTTACCAAGCCGGCCATTGATAACCCTCTCGCAATCGGCGCAAGCCGCGTGTTAGCTTGGCTCATTACATTCATCTCCGTCATGATTGCCTGGATATTTTTCCGCGCGCCAGATCTATCCACGGCATGTGCGATCTTGAATGGCATGGTCGGGTTAAATGGCGTTGACCTTACCGCCATCGCCAAGGAGAATTCGTTGATCCCAATGATGTGGACCGTGATTGCTTTTTTCATCGCGCTTATATGTCCGAACACGCAACAGATTCTGGCTCGCTTTGAGCCCGCGCTTGGCGCAAGAACAGATGATCCAAACGCCGCGTGGCGACCTACCTTTCCGTGGGCCATAGCAGCGAGCATGGGGTTCGTCGTTTGTGTCATGAACCTCAATCGCGTAAGCGAATTTCTCTATTTCCAGTTCTGACACGATGAATCACCGTCAATTCACCAGAACGTTTTTCATTGCAACGCTTTTAATGTTTTTCACGGCGGCGCTGACAAACGTCGTGATCGACCCATTCGCTATATTCAACGCACCCTCCCTCGTTGGTTGGAATGACATAAAGCCGGCTGCTTGGCGTCGCCCCGACATTCATAAAACTTTCGCGGTGCGCGCCTTGGCGCCCGATGCCCTAATTCTGGGTACGTCGCGGGCTGAGGTCGGCATTAATCCCCGTCATCCGGCATTTGTTGGAGTCAAGCCGTACAACCTAGCGGTCAGCGGCGCGAACATGGCGCAGATCGCCAAGTACTACGACCATGCTCGTATCGTTTCTCCACCTCGACTGCTCGTGGTTGGATTGGATTTTCATGCCTTTAACGTTTACAACCAAGGAAGAAACGACATTGACGAAATGATGTTCACAAAAGAAAACGCATGGGAGCCTGTACTGCCGCCCCTTCGCAAAGCCATGGTGGCGATTGGTTGGCAGACCTTGCTAAGCAGCGTAGACACGATGGACGCGCAACAACGAACAGCGGCGCATCGGTGGGCGAAAGATGGCCAAGGTCAGGTTAACCGCGCATCGATGGAAGCAAACATCATCGAATTAGGCAGTCAACGAAGTCTGTTCACCGCGGTTGAAAAACGCGACGTTCATGATGAGTATCTACCCGGCCCACGACATGAATTCGCTCTCGGCCTTAACCGCCACGATTCTCCGATGGAAAGTCTTCGGCGAATCGTGCGCGAAGCTTATCTAAGCAATATCGATGTCCGATTCTTTATCTCGCCAGTACACGCGCGACGTCTTGAGGTAATCCGCGGCCTGGATTTATGGAGAGCCTTCGAGGACTGGAAGCGAACACTTGTAACAATGATAGAAGCTGAAGCAAAAACAGCCGGAAGAGATTCTTTTCCGCTCTGGGATTTTTCAGGCTACAACGACATCACAACAGAAATGGTCCCCGCTAACGAGGACAGCAAGACACGCATGCGTTGGTACTGGGAGTCCTCCCACTATCGGACTGAAACCGGCGATATGATTTTGAATCGCATGTTTCAAATAGCGTCTGGTGAATCAACGCAAGGCAGTGATTTCGGCGTTCTACTGAATCGAGCCACGCTCGAAGCGCATCTTTCCAGCATACGCCTCGCAAGGCAGCGTTATGCCGAACAGCGACCGCAAGAAGTCGCGGAAGTGGCGGACCTGCTTCGCAACGAAGTCAAAAACCGTAATTATCCAATCGACCACAGCGCACAAAACGCGCTCGCCAAAAGATGAATCGATAGCCTCTTTCTTCCCGATTCCGCTACAACTCTGGCCGCTCCAAAACCGACAGTATGTTCACATAGTCGTCGCTCCATACTCGACTCCCAGGACGAGCGATCAACTCCCGCCAACCCGATTGCTTGGCGATATCGCCAAGCGCCTCATTGTTACGGGCCAGCACAATCAATCGCGCGGGAAGTCCGAACAGGCCCTTCTCGCTATCACCCAGGCTATTACGATTCACGCGGCCAACGAGATGCAACTCCGCAGCAAGATTCGCAATTGCGGGCTCCAGATTCAAATAATTGTTGGTGATCTGAATCGCGAGCACGCCATCCGCCGTCAGTTTTGTCAAATAACCTGCAATGGCTTCTTTAGTCAGCAAGTGAGTGGGGATAGCGTCCGAGCTGAATGCATCCGCGACAATGAGGTTGTACTGGCTGTTCGGCGCGTCGCGCAGCTTGAGACGAGCATCCCCAACGATCACATTCACTTTCGGAGGGCAATCGCGCAAATAGGTGAAATGCGCCGCATCGCGAGCGATTCTTTCCACCAGCGGGTCGATCTCGTAATAGGTCCATACGCTGTCTTTCATTCCATGGCATGTCAGCCCGCCGATGCCTAGACCCAGGATGGCGACTTGGCCGTTGCTCAACTTGTGGGAAAGCGCACGGAACAAATCGCCAAACGGCCCGCCCAAGTGATAGTACGTGATCGGCTGATTCCTCAGCTCGGGATTGCGCGGCTGAGCGCCGTGTCCCGTCGTTCCGTGAATCAGTATATTCACGTCGCGTCTCTTGTCGTATTGGATTCGGTAAACACCGAAGAACCCCCGCCAGACCGGCGTCGCCGTCTGGAAAGGCGCGACCTGACTGACGCCCGGTAGCAATAATGCGACGCCCAGCGTCAAAGCTGCAATCCAACCGATCTTGTTAGGATTTCGGCTTACATCACCGGCTCCCAGACTCGCGACCGCCACAAGCGCCCAACCAATCGCCATGGGAGCCCACGCAGCGATTACCCCGCGCATCATGAAGAGGCCCATGATGATCAAAATCGCCACGAACAAAAAAACCGGCAATAAAACATTCCGCTTTCGTGGAGCGCTTTTCACATCTGCCGATTGGAATCTCGGACGCAGCATGCATGCAAGCGCCAGCGCAAGTGGATACTCAATAGGCACAACAAAAAGGAGAGGCGCCGCCAGCGCGTTGAAAGCGCCTCCGAGCACGCCGCCCAACGAAAGCCAGAGATAGAACTCCGTCAAATGCCGCGGTCCCGGCCGATCCCTCGCCAATTCGCCATGGCACATCAATGCAGTGGCGAAAAACACCGCGAGGTGGAGAAGCAATTTCTCCAATAGACCGACAACGTTCTCCGGGTTTAATGACAGAATGCTTAGCAGAACAACAAGAAAAACCTGGATATACACCACACGTTGAGGAGAGATTGGCGGAGTTCGCGCGAAGGCAAGTACGAATGTCCCTAAGTAAAGCGCAAGCGGCGCAATCCAAAGAAGCGGCACAGCCGCGATATCGGTGGTGATGTAAGTAGTGACGCCAAGCAACAGACTCGCAGGCGCGAACGAAAGCAATACCCAGCGCAATCTTTGGGGCCACGTGATCTTTTCCCGCTCAATCGATGCAACTGCGTCGTCAACGTTTGTCTGCGGGAGATAGTTTCGATAGAAGAGAAACGCGCATACCGCCAGGGCGATGCCCAGCGCGACAAATCCGCCACGAAATAATTGCGTCTGTTGGCCTAGGTCGAGAAACGGTTCGATGATCACAGGGTAGCTTAACAACGCCAGCAAACTGCCCAGATTGCTCGCCGCATATAAATAATAGGGATCCCGCGCCGTCGGATGATTCGTGTTGGAGAACCACTTCTGCAGTAACGGCGCCGTGCTGGCGATGATGAACATCGGCGCGCCCACCGAAACGGTGAGAACCTGCATCAGCCAGAGCACCGGACGATTCTCATCCGGGGATGCGACGATACTGGAAAATCCGATAGGCAACGCAAACAATGCGACCGCCACCAGCACAAGATGAATCGCCGCCTGCCGGCGTAGCCCGAACAGAACGCCGGTATAGTGGGCGTGCAAATAGCCGGCAAGCAGCATGGCTTGAAAGAAAACCATGCAGGCGCTCCATACCTGAGGCGCTCCACCCAGTTTGGGCAGCAACAACTTCCCAACCAGCGGTTGCAGATAGAACATCAACAACGCGCTACCAAACAGCGTTGCCGAGAACGTCAATACGAACAAACGATCAAAAGGGCTCTGAGTGAATTCCCCCCGCCCTTGATTGGCGACTATCGGCTCCTCACTCATACGCGGGGAGTACTACGCCGCTTACATGACCAAATCCCACGCGATAACCCTCACCCTGGCTCCACCCTGTCATAAGCACCTCATCACCATCCTCAAGGAAAATTCGCGTGGCGCCATCCATCAGCGTCAGCGGCTTTTGTCCATTCCATGCAAGCTCCAAAATGCTGCCGTAGGCGTCCGGAGTCGGACCGCTGATCGTGCCAGACCCCATCAGATCGCCAACACGTGTGTTACACCCGGACACTGTGTGGTGCGCCAGTTGCTGCGCCATGGTCCAATACATGCTGCGGAAATTGGTGCGGCAAATGGTGGTCGCCTCCTTCGCATGCCTCGGCTTGAGACTCACTTCGAGGGTCAAATCGTAGGCGTTTTTTCCGGACTGTCGCAGATACGGTAACGGCTCCGGGTTCTGTGACGGACTATCGACCCGAAAAGGCTCAAGCGCCTCCATGGTCACCACCCAAGGCGAAATCGAAGTAGCGAAGGTTTTACCGTTAAAAGGACCGAGCGGCGCGTACTCCCATTGCTGAATATCACGGGCGCTCCAGTCGTTCAGCAATACCATTCCAAACATGTGCCCATGAGCATCGTTCACGGCGATCGGTTCACCCAGGTCATTTCCTTCGCCAATGATGAAAGCGGTCTCCAACTCGAAGTCGAGTTTGCGACATGGCCCAAAGACTGGATGATCTTCCTCTGGCGATTTGCTCTGCCCCATTGGCCGGCGCACTGGCGTTCCGCTTACGACGACAGAGCTTGCTCGACCGTTGTAAGCGATGGGCATATGCAGCCAATTCGGAAGCAACGCGTTCTTTGGATCTCGAAACATGGAACCAACATTCGTGGCGTGTTCTTTGGAAGAATAGAAATCCGTGTACCCCGAGATCGCGACCGGTAGATGCATGGTCACGTCTTCAATCCGCCTCAACACTCGGGCGCGAAGATCCTGGTTGTCGCGTAAGGTTGGATTGTCATCGCGTAGCAACTCGCTCACCTTTAGCCTTACTTGGCGCCATGCCAGGCGGCCGAGTGACATGAAGGCATTGAGGTTAGCGCGATCAAAGACCCGCGAACCGCCTAACGCAACCGATAGCAATCCAATCTCCTCCAGCGCCATTAAATCGAGCACTTCATTACCGATAGCGACACCCACTCGCGGCAATGGACTATCGACTGAACTGAACACGCCAAAAGGCAAATTCTGAATAGGAAAGTTCGAATCGGGAGCGACCTCGATAAATGATTTCAGATTCGAATCGTTGGGATGCATGTTTTTCCCGTTAAGTACTTGTGCAAAAGTTTTCCAGCAAGGCGCGTCGACGCCGACAGTACACCGTTAGTACGGCAAGGAGAGCTAAGCAGGGGTTTCGAACAGCATGCTGTTCGCCTGCGCAGCGGCTGTCCGATGCAGCGGACAGCGCACCCTGCAAGGGCAACGCCGTCTGGAAGACTTTTGCACAAGTAATTAATTCCAATATCAATACTTAAACCATGACAACTAAATATCCTATGACATTAGACTTCTTTCGAAACCGGAGCCAGCGGCCCAAGACTGTGGCGAGAAGCGCAGTCGCACAAGAGCGTACGGCGAGCATCACCGCCTCAGCTTTCGGTCGCGCAGTAGGTTTCGAAAGAAGTCTGTTTTCCAAGACGCTTCTTCTGGTAGCCCTTGCATGGACGCTTCCTTCCCTGCCTGTGTTCCCCCAGGCCCAGCACGCTCAGGACACGCAAAGCAACGCCACAGACAAAGAAGGCGTGACTTTGAATTTCCAGAACGCCGACATTCAACAAGTGATCAAGACCGTGGGGATGATCACCGGCAAGAACTTTCTGATCGATCCGCGCGTCAGCGGCACGATCAACATCATTTCCAATGGTCCGGTTCCCAAGGATCTCGTCTACCCCACCCTGCTCTCGGCGCTACGCGTGCAAGGTTTCGCCGCGGTGGAGCAACAGGGCTTGGTGAAGATCGTGCCGGAAGCCGACGCCAAATTGAATTCCACCATCACCACCGATAAGCCGACCAGCGCGCGCGGTGATCGCATGATCACGCAGATCTACCAGCTCCAGCACGAAAACGCGGCGCAACTAATACCCGTGCTGCGGCCATTGATCAGCCCGAATAACGTCATCATGGCCTATCCGGGAAACAACACGCTGGTCATCGCCGATTACGCCGAGAACGTGCGGCGGATTATCAAGATCATCCAATCGATCGACCAACCGCCTCAAGGCGATATTGCAACGATTCCGTTGCAATACGCGTCCGCCGTGGATGTGGCGCAGTTGCTGGGAAGGCTCATACCGGAGGCCGCACAACAAACAAACATACCCGGCTCATCGCCTAAAGTGACCATCACGGTCGATCCGCGCAGCAACACGCTGTACGTCCGGGCGGATAGCCCGTCCTACGCACAACGCGTCAAAGTGCTAGTTGCGGGAATGGATACGCCAGCGGCGGCGACCGGCAATATTCATGTGGTTTATCTGCGCAACGCTGAAGCAACCAAGGTGGCGGAGACATTGCGTGCTCTGCTTGCCGGCGGACAGGCATCCTCCTCCATCGGCCCCACACCCACACAACAACCAACGCCGCAAAACGCGCCCGGCGGCTTACCCAGTGCGATTCAGCCAACGGCGGGAGGAAGCGGTGGAAGCAGCCAGCAGGCCACGCCGAGCACCATTCAAGCCTACGCGGCGACCAACTCTCTGATCATCACGGCGACGGATCATGTTTACCGATCGCTACGCTCAGTGATCGACAAACTCGACGCCCGCCGTTCGCAAGTATTTGTGGAGGCGCTCATTGTCGAAGTAAGCAGCACGAAGGCGGCCGAGTTTGGCATTCAGTGGCAAGACCTTACCGGCATTAATGAGCCGGGAACAAACATCATCGGCGGGACCAACTTCACTGCGGGACCCGGGGGATCAACCGGAACAAACATTATTACCGCCTCCGGGAATATCGCCGCGGTTAGCGCGGGGCTCAACGTTGGCGTGGTGAGAGGAACTATCACGATCAACGGCCAGCAGTTCCTGAATCTCGGTATGCTCGCCCGTGCGTTGGAGAACGACTCTGCCGCCAATATCCTGTCCACGCCGAACATCCTGACCCTGGACAACGAGGAAGCAAAAATCATCGTCGGCCAGAACGTGCCTTTCGTCACCGGCAGCTTTACCCAAACCGGCACGACGACCAGTCCCACCAATCCATTTCAGACCATCGAACGCAAGGATGTCGGCCTGACCTTGAAGGTTAAACCTCAGGTGGCCGAGGGCGGTAGCGTGAAATTGCAGATATTCCAGGAAGTATCGAGCGTCACCAACGACGCCCGGCTTGTCGGATCGGCTGACGTCATCACCAACAAACGCTCCATCGAATCGACGGTGCTGGTGGATGACGGACAAATTATCGTCCTGGGCGGCTTGGTTCAGGATGATTCCCAGAGCAACAAAAGCGGCATCCCGATATTGAGCAAAATCCCCATTCTCGGCAATCTCTTCCGTTCGGAAACCCGCAATCGCACAAAAACGAATTTGATGGTGTTTCTCCGCCCCCTCGTGTTGCGCGACGACAAGGCCGGCATGCAAATCACCGAGGACCGTTACGATTACATTCGCAATCAGCAGATCAAGGCGAAGCCCGGAGACCATTTGATTCTGCCGAATTTCGACGGTCCGCTATTGCCCCCGGTAGGCGATCAGGCGCAACCCAGCAATGGATACACTCCGCCTGCGGCGCCAACCGCGCCTGCGCCTGCGCCTGCGCCACAGGAACAACGATAGACCATGAGCACGAGTCCGGACCTATTGGCCCAATTTGCGACAGTCGATGTAGCAACACTCGCGCCGCCCGATCACGATACGGTGCGTCTGCTGCCCTACCACTTCGCCAAAAGCAAAGGCATCGTCACTGTTCGCCCCGTCAACGGCGGGATCGAAGTCTGGCTCAAACCCGGCGTAACCGCCGCGACGCTCGCCGAAGTCAGACGAATCATTGGGCTGCCGCTACACCCCGTAATGCTGCAAGCCGCCACCTTCGACGCGTGCCTCGCGCAGGTCTACACCCGGGAAGACAACGCCGCCGAAAAACTGATCGGCGATATGGGCGATGCGGTGGACTTGGCGACGCTCGCGCAGGAGCTGCCGGAGATCACCGACCTCTTGGAGGCGGAAGACGATGCGCCGATCATCCGCCTCATCAACGCCCTGCTCACCCAAGCGTTGAAGGAAAAAGCGTCCGACATCCACATCGAAGTGTTCGAAACCCGGTCGCTCGTTCGCTTCCGCGTCGATGGCGCATTGCGTGATGTGATTCAACCGCCGCGCGCGCTGCACGCCGCGATTGTGTCGCGGGTAAAAGTGATGGCGAGCCTCGACATCGCCGAGAAGCGCCTGCCGCAGGATGGACGCATAACTTTGCGCATCGCCGGTCGCCCGGTGGATGTGCGCGTCTCCACGCTTCCCACTGGTCACGGCGAACGCGTGGTGCTGCGTTTGTTGGATAAGCAAGCGGGCATTCTCGATCTCAATAACTTGGGCATGCCGGCGCAAACACGCGACAACCTGGACCAATTGATACACGAGCCGCACGGCATCGTGCTGGTGACAGGCCCGACCGGCTCCGGCAAGACCACGACGCTGTACGCCGCCCTCTCCCGACTCGACGCCGACACGCTCAACATGATGACCGTGGAAGATCCGATCGAATACGATCTCGACGGCATCGGGCAAACCCAGGTCAATCCACGCATTGAAATGACCTTCGGCCGCGCGCTTCGAGCCATCCTGCGTCAAGACCCAGACGTCGTGATGATCGGTGAAATCCGCGACTTGGAGACGGCGCAAATTGCGGTACAAGCGTCCCTCACGGGTCACTTGGTAATGGCGACCTTGCACACTAACGATGCCGCAGGCGCGGTGACTCGGCTGACCGATATGGGTGTCGAACCGTTCCTGCTTGCATCCAGTCTGCTTGGCGTACTCGCTCAGCGTCTGGTGCGCAGACTTTGTCCGGAATGCCGCAAGCCTTATACGCCCGACGCAACGGAGCGCGCCGTTCTAAGCGGCGCGGATGTGAAGCATGTCTACTCCGCTGTCGGTTGCCCCGTCTGTAACTGGACCGGCTATCGCGGTCGCTCGGGCATCTACGAATTGTTAACAGTGGACGACGAAGTGCGACGAATGATTCATGATGTTGAGTCCGAGCAGCGCGTTCGCGACTATGCGCGGAAAGCCGGCATGCGGACTTTGCGCGAAGATGCCGTGCGGTATGTGTGCAAAGGAGAAACGACGTTAGAGGAAGTGTTGCGAGTAACGCGATGATCCGGGTCGTAGGGCGGAAAAGCGATAGCGCCTTCCGCCGTATGGGATCTATGGTCAGTAGGACTTGTGAGCATAAGCCAACTTTCCGAGATTGAAATGGCTTGATGCAACATACGGCGGAAGGCGCTATCGCTTTTCCGCCCTACATCATGGCGATCGATTTTCCCCCACCACATACTCATTTACTACGTAATGGCCGGATTCAAATACCAAGCCCTCGACAGCGAAGGCAAACTCAAAAAAGGCGTCATCGAATCCGATAGCGCCCGGCAAGTACGCGCCAATCTGCGCGAACAGGGGCTGGTCCCGGTTGAAGTCGATCAACTGACTCAAACGACGAAGGGCGGAAACAAGCGAGTACGCGGCCGCCTATCGATTTCGGAGCTATCGTTACTGACGCGCCAGCTCGCTACGTTGCTGGGCGCTGGACTCACCATCGAGCAAACGCTGAATGCGCTGATCGAACAGGCTGAGACGCATCATCAACGTAACATTCTTGCCGGCGTGCGCGGCGAAGTATTAGCCGGCCAGCCGCTGGCCAGGGCGATGGGACACTATGCGAATGTGTTTCCCGATCTCTATCGAACGCTGGTGGACGCCGGCGAGCAATCCGGTCAACTCGCGCCGGTATTGTTAAAACTCGCCGACTATACGGAAGAACGGCAAGCGTTGCGGCAAAAAGTCGGACTTGCTTTTGTCTACCCCGCAATTGTAACGATTGTCGCGCTCCTCGTGGTCACCGGCCTGCTCACCTATGTCGTCCCTCAGGTTGTGCAGGTATTCCAGCACACCACTCAAAAACTACCTTTGCTGACCGTGGCGTTGATGGCGCTATCCGGCTTTCTGCGCAACTACGGCGTCTATCTCCTCGGCGCGCTCAGCGTAGCGGGTTGGTTCGCTCACCGAGCGTTACAACAACCAGCCGTGCGCGAACGGTTTGACCGATTCCTACTCAAATTGCCCGTCGTCGGCAGACTGATTCGCGGCTTGAATACCGCCCGTCTATCCAGCACGTTGGCGATTCTGGTTGGTAGTCGAGTGCCGTTGCTGGCGTCATTAAAAGCGGGCGTCGGCGTGGTGACCAATCTACCCATGAAACACGCGTTGGAAGAAACTCAGCGCATGGTGCGCGAAGGCTCTTCCCTATCGCGAGCGTTGGGTAGCCAAAAGATGTTTCCGCCGTTGATGGTGCACCTCATCGCAAGCGGCGAAGCAAGCGGCCGACTGCCGGACATGCTGGAGCGCGCGGCCAGCGCTCAAACCCGCGAAGTGGAAAACCGTGTTGCGACAATGGTCAGCCTGCTGGAGCCGATATTGATTTTGACCATGGGCGTGGTCGTATTGGTGATTGTCTTGGCGATACTGTTGCCAATCATGGAACTGAATACGCTGGTGAGGTAGTCAGAAACGTTCCCCGGATTACGGCTCACGCCTAATCCGGGCTACAAGCTTGGAATTTAGTTGGAAGCCGTATAGAAAGTACAGTGTCTGTAGGAACGGGCCTTGCCCAAAATTGTTCCCAGGGGCAAGCTAATCACGGGCAAGGCCACACTCTTGCAAAGAGGACGTCAAAAACTGCTACGCGTCCCTCGCAGATCAAAATAAATGGGGCTCACAACATATGCCAAAAAAATTACCGGCATTCGTCGCCGGGGGCATCACTCTCATAATGATCGCGCTTGCCTCGACGGCCGTTCTCGCTGACGGCGTCAAGATGCCCAAGCGGTTAACGCCGCTGACCGAATACACCGACCGCATTATTGTTCGGCTCAAGGACGAGCCAGCGTCGAGTAAACGCCAAGCCATGTCCCAATCCAAGGCGCAAAGCTTGAGCGCGAAAGCCGGGGCTCACCTTCTCCCCGTCCG
>DATLHW010000118.1:0-5031 GCA_035539675.1 Burkholderiales bacterium
TGACGAACACGCTCGGCTTCAATGGCTTGCCAGAGCTCGGCATCCTCGGTGGCGATAGTATTTTTAGCGGAAAACATGGGGACTCTCGACGGAAATAAGGTTAAACGAAAGAGGCGGATTCTATCATGATTCCAATACCCGACTTCCGCCTTTAGGAAGGTGTCGCACAAGCGTAGCGAGCGGTCTGGTTTTGAGCCGAGAAGCGGAGGCGTACGAATAGGCGAAGCAGGGGTTTCGGAGAGCATGCTCTCCGCCTGCGAAGCGGTTTGCGTGTGCAAACGCAAACGCGCCCTGCAAGGGCGATGAGTACCGGAGCCGCAAAATCGGGTTGCGCAGTAACTTTTCAGGCAGCTTCTAAACGGGCGCCGCTTATTGGCTTTCTACTAACATGATCGCCGATGGGAATGTCGCCGGGTCGAAGGCGGTGTCCCCCTCCGCATTCGGGATGCCCCGCGCCTCTAGACTCGCGAAGTCGTAATGTTTCGGATCGGCAAGGTGCGACGGTACGACATTTTGCAAACTTCGGAACATCGTTTCCAATCGTCCGGGAAAGCGTTTGTCCCATTCCTGCATCATCTCCTTCACGGCGCGACGTTGAAGATTCGGCTGTGAGCCGCAGAGGTTGCAAGGGATGATGGGAAATTGACAGATTTCGGCGTACTTCGCTAAATCTTTCTCGCGACAGTAAGCCAGCGGGCGAATGACGATGTGCTTGCCGTCGTCGGAAATGAGCTTCGGCGGCATGGATTTGAGCTTTCCGCCGTAGAACATATTCAAAAAGAGCGTCTCCAGCATGTCGTCACGGTGGTGTCCCAGGGCGATTTTGGTTGCGCCCAACTCTCCGGCTACGCGATACAGCACGCCGCGCCGAAGACGGGAACATAAGCTGCATGTCGTCTTTCCCGCGGGGATCACGCGCTTCACGATGCTGTAGGTGTCTTGCTCCTCGATATGGAAGGGAACGCCAAGGCCGGTCAAATAGTCCGGTAGCACGTGTTCGGGGAAGCCTGGCTGTTTTTGGTCCAGGTTGACCGCCACGATGTCGAAGTGGATCGGGGCGTGGATCTTCAACGAAAGCAGGATGTCCAGCAGCCCATAGCTGTCCTTTCCCCCCGATACGCAGACCATGACTTTGTCGCCGTCCTCGATCATGTTGAAGTCGGCGATGGCTGAGCCGACGCCTGCGCGTAGGCGTTTGGCGAGCTTGTTGGCGTTGTACTCGGCTTTGCGGGATATGGTTTCCATGGGTTTATAGTCGTTTGTCGCGTATCGCGTCTGGTGGGACAAGTCAGGAAGGAATTATCGCCTAATTCCCTTTCACGTTAGAAACTGTTCCTTGCTGCGCCAAAAAGAAAAGACGCCCCGTCGCCGGGGCGTCCCGTATTCTTTGAAACCAACAACGGCGGGAGTCTTAGTGGAAAACCGCCGGCTGCTGCATCATTTCATCGAAATTACCGAGAAATTCATCAACAGATTCTTCTGTTGCTTCTTGCTCGAAGACGTCGGTCAGGCAACGGCGGAATTTTTCAGCGAGTTCGCCGCGCAGATACGTACCAACGCCAAGTTGTCGGTTGATTAATTCAAATCCCCCTTGATCACCAGCATATTCCACCACTTGGTACTGCGGGCTCACATAGACGAGGTTCATGTTCTTTACTCCTGTTGTCACCCAAGTTCACTAACGCGTCACGGACCATAACGGATTACATTCGTTAGAGGCTGTGCGACGCATACCGTTCAAGGTGAGAGCAAAATCGCCAATTTCAAGCCTTGCAGCTCCGGCTTAGAGTCATTGTGCTATTAGCCGAAACGGGAATCTGTGTGCCGGTTAATAGCTCCTGGGAAATCGCCGGTCAAACATGACAGCAAATTTCGTTATGAGTTTTTTCTATTTTTGAGCTTGTCCTCCTTTGTCGTGTTATTGAAATTACAACGCTTTTATCCAAAGCCAAATGGCCCGGGAAAATCGCCAATTGGCGCGGTATGCGTCACTAGTTGCTGGCCGTTCCACAGATGCAAACGAAAGCCCGGCGGCTCCAAAGTAAATCCGACAGGGCCGTTCACGCGAAGTTCCAATGGAATTTGATGGCAGGTCGCCGGGCAGGTCATTACTACCGCGGAGCCGATGCGGGCTTCGATAGCGCGGTGCACATGACCGCAAAGAATCCGTTCGACATTGTGGTGCTCCGCAACAAGTTGCGCGAACTGGGTTGCGCCTTCGTGCAGTGCAATGGCATCCATGAATCCGATCCCCGTATTAAAGGGTGGGTGATGCATCATGATCAGAGTAGGCTTCTCGCGGTTTTCATGCAAGCGCTTTGCAAGCCACTCAAGGCGAGCCGAATCGAGCTCTCCGTAATCTTTTCCAGGGGAGACGGTGTCGATCGCGATTATGCGCACTGGGAAGGTGTCGATCACATATTGAACGGCTCCTTTCCTGGGCAGATACGCATGGTCAGTGAAGGCGGCGAGTAGCGCTTCCCGATTATCGTGATTGCCGGGAATGACATAGATCGGCGCTTTGAATGGCGACAGGAGTTCGCGCAGAAGCCGGTATTCCTCGGCATCGCCATCGTTAACCATGTCGCCCGTAATCAGCAGGGCGTCGGGGCGTGGCCGCAAGCTGTTCAAACTGGCTATGGCTTTGCTTAAGTACGCGGCCGTATCCACAAAGCCCGAGAGCTTTTCTCCTCTTCTGCATACGTGCAAATCGCTGATTTGCGCGAGAATCATTGTCTTCTCCTCGGGAGTCTGACATGCCGCTTGGGCCATGTTATGAGGCGATGCGAGAGGCTTTCAAATTATTCGCTTTCATGCGGCGAGAGACAAGTTTACTTTGGATTTGTCTGCAAAATTCATGAATAAGTGTGGCGAACGGCTGAGTTTAGGGTGGATTTCACGGGAATCTGCGCTGCATAACCCTCTTGCGCATATGGAATTTGCCTAAGCTTAAAAAGGGATGTCCTGCCGGCTTATTAGCAAAGGCTTTTTTGAAATGGAAGAGAAAACGGGCAAGCTTCGAGTGCTTGCCTCGCCCGATGGACGCGAGGGGTCTATCAAGATTAATCAGGACGCTTTAATTTATTCGGCAACGCTTACTGACGGCGATCGGATTGTTTATCCGCTGACTGATGGTCGCAACGCCTATGTTCGTGTTGCTAAAGGTAGCGTTCGTGTGAATGGGGTGTTGTTGCATGTGGGAGAGGGCGTGAAAATTCGCGATGAAATCGATGTGACGTTAGAAGCGGTCGATAACGCGGAGGTGTTGATCTTCGATCTTTCGTGAGTGACTACTGGAGCGCTTGCACCGTATTTGGGCATGCCTAGCGCTCATTATCTTTATGGTGCAGCTTAATGGGCTGATTGGTATATCCTCCGAATTGGCGGGTTTGATCGCTATTGATTGGATCTGTGAATAAACACGATGGCGTGGATTGCGATCAATCCTGGAGGTAAGTAATACATTGCGCTTTGCGCGCTTAATCCGGCGCATCCTAATGAGTATTCGCAGCCGCTGGACATAAGCGCCTGAATGGCAAACTTCTTGCTTTTGTTTTTCCTGGAGGAGATTCGCAAGCGGTCTCCGAATAGAAGATAACGCTAACTTTTCCGCGAGCTTGTTCGCCTATGCCCATGAATAATTTCTACAACGAAATGCAAGCATCAGAGGGCGCCGTACGCAGCCACTATCAGGCTTTCGAAACGTGGCTAAAAAATACTCCGCCTACCCTTATCGAGCAGAAACGCACTGAAGCGGAATTGGCGTTTCACCGCCTCGGCATAACCTTCGCCGTCTATGGCGAGGATGCGGGAACCGAGCGGCTCATTCCCTTCGACATCGTTCCCCGCATTATTCCCGCCGCCGAGTGGCAGGTGCTTGAGGCTGGTCTGAAGCAGCGCGTCAAGGCGTTGAATATGTTTCTGGACGATGTTTATCACGATCAGAACATCCTCAACGCCGGCGTGATTCCTGCGGAGAAAGTGCTCGCTAATACGCAATACCGAAAGGAGATGCAGGGCGTCGATGTCCCTGGGGGCATATACGCTCACATCGCCGGCATTGATATTGTTCGGGCGGGAGAGGGCGAGTTTTATGTGCTGGAAGACAATCTCCGCGTGCCGTCGGGCGTTTCGTATGTGCTGGAAAACCGCAAGATGATGATGCGGTTGTTTCCTGAACTGTTCGCCCACCAGCCCATTGCGCCGGTTGAGCATTATCCGGACATGTTGCTGGAGAACCTGCGCGCTGTGGCGCCGAGAGGCATCATTAACCCGACCATCGTGGTGTTGACGCCTGGTGTTTATAACTCCGCCTACTTCGAACACTCTTTCCTGGCGCAGCAAATGGGCGTCGAGTTGGTGGAAGGGCGGGACCTTTTTGTTCGCGATCGGATCGTTTACATGTATACGACCCGAGGACCGCAGCGGGTGGATGTGATTTATCGGCGGTTGGATGACGACTTTCTCGATCCGGAAGCGTTCCGCCCCGATTCCATGCTAGGCGCCCCGGGGTTGTTTTCCGCTTACCTGGCGGGCAATGTCACGCTCGCCAACGCTATCGGCACGGGAGTGGCGGACGACAAGTCCATGTATGTGCATGTACCGGACATGATCCGTTTTTATCTTTCGGAGCAGCCGATACTCAACAATGTGCCGACTTACCAATTGCGTCTAAAAGAGGATCTGGCTTATGTGTTGGATCATCTGGCGGAGCTTGTGGTGAAAGAGGTGCACGGGGCGGGCGGCTACGGCATGCTCGTTGGGCCGGCGTCGACGTCTAACGAACGAGCTACTTTCCGAGAGCGCATCCTCGCCAGTCCGGAGAAGTACATCGCCCAGCCCACCTTATCTTTATCCACTTGTCCGACTTTCGTTGAGGCAGGCATTGCCCCCCGTCATGTGGACTTGCGGCCGTTTGTGCTGTCGGGGGGAGACATCGACATTATTCCCGGCGGACTGACGCGAGTGGCGTTGCGCGACGGCTCGTTAGTGGTGAATTCGTCGCAGGGCGGAGGGACGAAAGACACATGG
>DATLHW010000119.1:0-6434 GCA_035539675.1 Burkholderiales bacterium
TACTTGGGGTGGGCGTTCGGAGGGGAAAAGGTAACTTCGGTTAATACGCGAGACAAAAAGAACTGATTACTCGATCCTGGGTAATAGCATCAGGCGCCACTCACCGCTCACTCTTCCGGCGCTCCTCGTCCATCATCCTTCCCTTGATCTTTCGCCTTGCCAACCAACAGGACATGCAGGCGACGACTATCGGAACGCAGCACTTGAAACGTCAAACCATCGAACGTGACTTGCTCACCGCGCTTGGGCATGCGCCCGAAGTGACGAATAACCAGCCCGCCGACCGTATCAAATTCCTCATCGGAGAAATTCGTACCCATCGCTTCGTTGAAGTCGGCGATCTCAGTGACCGCCTTCACGCGATAACGGCCGGTTCGATCCTGGATGATGTTGTCTTCGGTTTCGTCGTAATCGTACTCATCTTCGATTTCGCCGACGATTTGCTCCAACACGTCTTCGATGGTGATGAGTCCGGCGACGCCACCGTATTCATCCACCACAATCGCGATGTGATTACGATTGGCGCGAAACTCACGCAGCAATACATTGAGCCGCTTGGATTCCGGAATAAACACCGCCGGGCGCAGCATCTCCCGCACGTTGAATTCCTCATCGCCCGCGTAGTAGCGAAGCAAATCCTTGGCGAGCAGAATGCCCAGCACGTTGTCCTTGTCTTCTTCAATAACAGGGAAACGCGAGTGGGCGGTTTCTATAACAAAGGGGATGAACTTCTCGGGGCTTTCGCTGATGTCGATGACATCCATTTGCGCGCGGGGAATCATGACATCGCGCACCTGCATCTCGGAAACCTGCAATACGCCCTCGATCATCGAGAGGGCGTCGGCATCCAATAGATTTCGTTCGTAGGCGGCGTGGAGCTGTTCAAGAAGGGCTTCGCGGTCGTCCGGTTCGCGGCTCAAAAGACTGGAGAGACGCTCCAGCCACTTAGGTCGAGGCGAGTCACTACTCATTTATTTATTTCGAGGTAATACGGGACAGTCACAGTACCTCGGCGGCAGGGGAGCAGTCAACAGGGAGAGGGCAGGGAAAATCTCCGCATGTTATCCGACCCGCTTTTCAAAGGCCTGTGGATTAGGCATCATTCAGCCGGCGTTTCCCAATAGATTTCTTTCGAAACCGACTACGCAGGCGGATATCAAACCTGCGATGCTCAACGCACTATTTATACGCTCGCGCTTCTCGACTCAATCTCGGGCCGCTCGCTACGGTTTCGAAAGAAGTCTAATACCTTTACGTCCGGAAAGCTGCGGCGCATCATCCGCAAAAAAATTAAAACTAATGAATCACAATGAAAATCGTTATTGAAGACCATCCCTTATATCTCGAAGACTTACTGGCCCGCCTCGTCAATCGTCAGGAAGCAATCTTGAGGGCGCAACGCCTGAGACAACATTTTCAGAGTATGGAAACTTCAAGAGTGGGCGCCGCATGTTAGCCATCACGGAATCTGTAGACAACGAAGAGCTTGAGCTTCTTCGGACAAAGATCCGATCCGTCATAAGAAACGTGCGAACATGCGCCATGCCTGATTGGACCGGTTCGGTGTTAGGCATGACGTGGTTTTGGGATTCCGTTCCCAGGGCAATCCTGATTATCTGGGCTCTTATTGGAATACCGGCGTTTCTCTCGGTATTCATGCCGTGGGTCCTGCGCCGGGCGCTGGACGAAAACGCCACCCTCGCCACCTTAAAGAAGTGGAAAGCGATTTACACCATCGGGGCCGGATTCTCTGGCCTGCGCTGGGGCCTGGGCAGCGCGCTCGCTTTTAACGTCATCACGCTGACCGAGCAACAGATCATTCCGCATATAATCGTCAGCATCGGCTTTGCATCCGTGGTGCTCAATACCGTTTTTGCGCCAGTCTTTTACGTGTACGCCATCACATTATTTACACCCCTCATAATTCAAATGGGCCTTAACGGAGGCCCGGAGCATTCCGTTACTCTCGGCATGACTGTTGTGGGCTTCTTGACGGTTTTGATCTCCGGCAAACGCCACATGACTTTGTACGAGAGCAATCTGCAAAGCATCGCCGCATTAAAACGCGAGCGAGATAAGGCAGAAGCCGCCACGCAAGCAAAAAGCCGGTTTTTATCGACCGCCAGCCACGATTTACGACAACCGATTCATGCGTTGGCGTTATTCGTCGGCATTCTGAAAAAGCGAATTCGTTACCCTGACGTCGCACATCTCGTGGATCGAATAGAGACGTCCGTCAAAGTGATGGAGGAGATGTTTAACAATCTGCTGGACCTTTCCAAACTCACCGCTGGAGCCACGCCCGTGCATCGGGAAAGTCTCGCGCTATCCGACATATTTAAGGGCATCGAGATTCACTTCGCGCCGATCGCCCATGCGAAAGGACTTGATTTTCGAACGCGCGTCTCCGATGAAGTAGTGGAAAGCGACCCCCATCTACTGCGCCAGATTCTTCACAATCTCGTATCCAACGCGGTCCGTTACACAAATGACGGCGGCGTGCTGATTGCGGTCAGAAAAACGTGGGGGCGGGGAACGGCGCGCATTGAAGTCTGGGATACCGGATGTGGCATTCCATCCGATAAACTGCAAGAAGTTTTCGCCGAATTCGTTCGACTTCCTCACACACAGACTGTCGATGCGAGGGGACTGGGCATCGGTCTTACGACTGCCCAACAAGCAGCCAACCTGCTTGGCGCCACCGTGAAAATACGCTCCGCCTTTGGACGCGGCTCCTGTTTTTCATTTGAAGCGCCATTATCAAATAGCGCAGTGAAGGCATCGGTCTCTTCCGATTCCCCGATCACCTCCAACAACCTCGAAAACGCCATGATCCTCATAGTTGACGATGACGAGGTGATCCTGGAAAGCATGCGGCTATTGCTTCAGAAGCAAGGCGGTTTTGTGATAGCCGCGCGCACCGCTGATGAAGCGATGTCGCTGGTCACGCAACAAGATCGCTTCCCTGATCTCATCATCAGCGATTATCAACTCGGCGAAGAAACGACGGGCCTGGACGTGATAAAACGAATTCATCGAGAAGTCGGAGACGAAATTCCTACGCTGATCGTTACAGGATCAGCGCTGCCGTCTAAAAATTTCGAAGCTGACTCCCTTGGTTATCAGGTGCTGCAAAAGCCAGTGGATGCAGAGCGATTTTTGGCGGCTGCGAATGCAATACTGATTCGGCAATAACTTATACGAATCCCAATTAAAGCGGGCGTCATATCAACACGAGTTGATATGACGCCCGCTTTAACAACAGCACTAGAATAAATTAGACTTCTTTCGAAACCGTAGCGAGCGCCTTGAGATTGAACCGAGGAGCGGAGGCGTACGAATAGTACGTTGAGCACCGGAGGTTCGATCTCAGGGCGCGCAGTAGGTTGCGAAAGAAGTCTATTATTATCGCGCAATATTTTTCAGGTCCCTGTTATTTATGTATGTGGCGCGGCATGTCGAATTTCACTGCTTTCTCTTGGGAGAATTAGGCTGACCGTTATCCGTCTTCGAAGCCGGTTCACCGATTATTGGCGCCTGTTTCCCAGTTTCGGTTCCCTGTTGTTGCTTCGCCGTAACTTTGAAGTCCTTTGGCAGAACCTGGCCAATCACGACCGCCATATTCGCCGGCCGCTCACTGGCGAGTATTGTAAAAACCTCCTGCTTTCCATCTGTTCGTGGAAATGAACAGAAAAGCGTACCGCCGGCGGATTCCGCCATCACAAGCCCTTTGGGTCTTGGGGCCGCAGGCGTGGGAACTAATTCAATTTTGTTAGCCCTGCAATGCGCCTTTATTTCCTCGTCGCTCCTTGGGTTATCTTTATTAAAGAGTTGCGCCGCCGTGGCTCGAATGGCGTTCACCGACTTTAAGGTCGAGGTGGACGATGCGATGTTAGTTATCGGAAATTTATCGACCACGCATTCCTTCGCCCGAGGAAATGGAAGCACAGGCAGGTTAGTGGGAATGGCGCTTGTCGGCGCCTGTTGCGCCGGCTTCAGAATCTGCCTAAACCGATGCTCCTGCAGAATTTGCGCATGCACATTGGAATAGTCTGGCATCGCCATTCTGTAAACCTGCGGGTTATTTTGGGAAGCGCCTGGATGCGGCCCGGCCCCCGGCAGATTGGCGCCGCTACTGCTATCTCCAGTGGGTGTTCCTCCAGTGGGTGTTCGAGAGGGAGTTCTCCTTGGCGGCTCATCACGGTGAGCAGATCCCTCCAAAGGAAGCATTGCGACCGGAATATTGGGCGTGTTCTCGTCTCCGTAAAGTGCGAGGAAAGAATCTCGCGGCTGTCTCGGCATCGTCCCCTGCTGTAGCGCTTCCATCGTTTGGGCTACAGTTAAAGCATTCGCTTCAAAAGCATTCAATTCGATTTCATCCGGCGGCGCCACGGTGGTAGGCGGCAGCTTTTCTCCCTCCGCCTTAAGTACGCGCAACTCATTACGCACAAACCTAGCTGCAACATCCGCAAAGCCCGCCCCGATCAACACTGCTTGCAGAGGAGTTATTTTCTCCTCCGCAAGCAATGCAATCACTGGCAACACAAACAAAGCATTTGACACGTATCTGTCTCGCCACCGAAGCAGAAATCTTTCCACGTCAAAACTGCCGTCACGTCCTAGCTTGAATCCCTCGAAAGCCAAAGGGTCTTTTGGTCCTTTGCCGAATGTATTGAGCATCTGGTTTACAAAGTGAGGATTAGCTTCATCAAATGCCTCGCGGACTATGGTTGAAACCGCATGGGCCAGGGCAAGGACAGAGAGCACTTTTGCCCCAGCCTGAAGCAAGGAACTTGGATCTTCAAGCGTATGTTTTTTTAATTCGCTGACCATCCAAGAACCTTTAATCACAAGCGATAGGAGCAAATAATTGAAATTTACCCCAGCCTCCTTCCTAGGCGTGTTGGGAATGTCGGATACAGTCCGATTTCCATCCAGATCTGAGGAAACCGTTCCCATTTTAAAACCTCTACCCCTTAACGACTCGTACCCGCCCTCCCGCAACAACGCAGCGGTAGCCAGCAGCGTAGCAGCGGCAAAAAATGGCCCGGCGTTTTCCGGGCTCTTAAGCGCGTAAGCAAGCGAAGCTACTGCTATGACACCGACGGCTCCGCCAGTAATCAACCCCGCAATTTTTGCTTGCTTATCGGTCGCGCCCGCCAATTTTGCGGCTGGCTTGCCGTGGTCGTATCCCCACTTCGCCATCGCACCGCTGGTGGCCAAGGCCGCGATCACACCATAATTTCTTGTAAAATTAGGGTTTTTCCGCATCAATTCCTGCAAATTCTCGGCTCCAATGACTGCCGGCACCACGCTTGCCCCTGTTGTCGATGCGCCTCTCACAATTTCTTGTATATAAAAAGCCATCATCACCCAGGGGTTCTTCTCATATATTTTTCGCCCTTGCGAACTACGCGCATTGGTAATAACAGGCAATTGGCCGCTTGAATCTTGTCGAAGAAGATTGACCTGGGAGCCATATTGAGAGCCATACAAGGGAGAAGGGGGAGCGGTGCTGTAAGCGCTATATGGATCGCTATCTTGCCGCGCTGGAGTTGGAAAACTGCCTGTTCGACCAAACGGTGAAAGATTGCCGCTCTGTTGCTCTGGAACCGGAAGGCTTTCTTTTCTCTCTGGCGGAGAAATGAGAGGAATGGGAGGAATGATCAGGGGCGTCAGCCCACGACCGAGAGTAGGTGTGGAAGATTCTGGAGCGTTCAGATCAATCTCAACAAAATCATTCCGGCCAGCTTCATCGCCTTCCTTGTCATTGTCATTACTCATTATCGCCTCCGTCCCGGCCAATTTAATTTTTAGGCGTTACTACGACATCCCCCTCGCCTCCCCACGGTGCTACTCCTCTTTCCATCCGCCAAAGAATTCCGCAGCCTCGTCGAACATCTTGCCGTCACGCCAATCATGAGCGACCTTAGCCGTTGCTCCTACCGCGGTTCGTAACAGTTCCGCAGTCATACCATCAAAGGGCAATCTGGAAATCATCATCACTGCGTTTGTCCGCGGATCGAGGGCCATGATCGGGTCGGCGCGGTATGACATTAAATAGTTCATATGGAGCATCCTTTGATAGCACTCTTTCTCATCCGCTTTGCCCAGCGGTCCCAACTCGCAAAGGATGTACATCTCGTCGACATTCAGTTTTTCGTTGTAAACCAGCGTAAAGGGAATGTCATCGACAAGCACGGCGCCGGTTTCACGCACCGCCGCCGGGTCTGGGACGTTGCACAGCCGGCAGAATTCATCGAGAAGAGCAAGAAATTGCTCATTGGACGTGGACATCGTTAGAGCCTCCATATGTTGTACAAACGAGCGAACGCCGTTGATGAAAACAAATGTATTAGGCCGCACGATCTCCAACTTGCGATCGTCCACAGACCTTTAGCTTCTAATTCCAGACACAGAACCTTACATTACCT
>DATLHW010000120.1:0-2502 GCA_035539675.1 Burkholderiales bacterium
CGCTGCATCGATAGACCGTGCCCTCTGCGCCAACCCGCAATACGCTTACGCGCGTTCGCTTGGCCAATTGGATGAAGCGCGGGCGATGCATTGTCCGGATCTCTGTCATCGGTGGCATCTGCATGCGTCCAAGACCGGACGACGCATCGGAGACGTAAAGCCGCCCGTATTGGCGCGCGTCATGGACGCCGATTTTTTTAAGGCGTCGCCGGCATGACGCGTTACGCCTTCGCGCTAGCCTCCCCTATCGATGACCGATCTCTCATGGCGCGGATGGCGCAAGACCGAATTTCAGGCGATATTTCCGTCAGTTTTCGCCGCGAGCCCTCCTATTTTGCTGGATGCTGCCTGCAAGGCGAGCAGTCTGAGATCATCAAGTGCGTCGATAACGAAAATCAGGAAATCGTTGGATTGGCGGCCCGCCATCTCACCACGGCATTCGTCAATGGCGCGCCCCAACAAGTCGGTTACTTGTCAGACCTGCGCGGCGCCCCATCGGTGCGGGGAGGTACGTTAGTGGCGCGCGGATATCAGTTTTTACGTCGGCTGCATCAAGCGGCTCCGGCGCCCTTTTACTTCACAGTGATATTCGATTCGAATCAAGTTGCGCTTTCCACCTTGGTCGGCGGCAGAGCGGGCTTGCCTGAATATCGCAATCAAGGGCGCCTATGCGCGCCAGCAATTCATTTGGATTTGCCCAAAAGAATGTTGACCCTTCCCGGTTTAGAACTGCGTCAGGCAAATACCCAGGACGCCGCGGCCTTGGTCGAGTTTCTCAACCGCGAGCACGCCCATAAACAATTCGCCTCGTTTTGGTGTTTGCAGGATCTGAATGGCGGGTTCGGCGGCACGTTGAACATCAACGATTTTTACCTCGCGTTGCGTGGCGGCTCCATCGTGGCGGCCGCCGCCGCGTGGGACCAAACCGCGCTACGGCAAACGTTTGTGGAAGCTTACTCGGGTTACCTCGCCACACTGCGCCCGGCGTACAACGCGCTTTCCCGCGTGCTTCCGCTTAAGCCGTTGCCGGCGCCGGGCCAACGCGTGTCGCACTTCTACTTGTCCGCGATCGCGATCGAAGGCAACGACCCTAAGTTGTTCGCGGCATTGTTGCGTCATGTCTACCGCGATCGCCGTCAAGGGCGTTGGAGCTATTGCATCGTCAGCTTGCACGAGCGAGACCCGTTGTGCGAAGCGCTCGACGGTTATCGCGCCATTCGCACGGATGGCCGCCTTTTCAGCGTTCACTTCGAACCAGCGTCAGAGCCCGCTTGTGAACTCGACAACCGTATTCCTTACGTGGATTTAGCGAGAGCTTAAACCGAGACAAAATGACTCGCACAGCTATTGCAACCGCTGACGCCATATCAAACGACGCAGATGCGCAGTGGACGCGGTTGCCCACGCTGAGCGACCCGCGAATTCCGTTTGCCGTGTTGCTGCTCACATACCTGATCCTTGGCGTCACGGTTCTTGGATTCAACCGCGATCCGTGGCAAATCGCCGGAACCGTGGCGTTCGCCATCGCATGCGACATGTTGCTGCACCGCTGGCTTCGACCAACGGAGCCCATGCTGTTTCCCTTGAGCGCGGCAATCAGCGGGATGGGACTCTCCATCTTGCTTAACTATGCGCATGGAAGTCTCTGGCCCGGCATCGTCGTTGCGATCACCATCGCCTCAAAATACTTGGTCACCTTCAACAATCGACATATTTTCAATCCAACGCTCTTCGGCATTGTCTTAAGCCTTCTTTTTGCTCAAGACATGGTAAGCCCGGCGCCAGCCTACCAATGGGGTGGAGAAGCGGCGTTCTCCATCTTTGTCATTACCGCCGCGCTTGTCTTTTTTGTAATACGCATCAATCGCCTTTTGTTCACGGCGTCATTTTTGATTTTCTACGGCATCGCGCTTGTGCTTCGGGCATGGCTTGTTCGCTGGCATGTCCCGCCGGAAATGCTGTTCCTTGGCGCGTTGACGGCGCCCTCGTTCTACCTGTTCGTATTCTTCATGCTACCCGATCCGGCCACCTCTCCAGGTAAGCCAAAGATGCAGGTCATCGTCGCGGCGGCGATCGTGATAATCGACCTCCTGTTACATTTCAAGCAAAGCGTGAATACGCATTTTTACGCCGCCTTCCTCGTGGCCGCCATTCGCTTTCAGTGGTCGCACGGCGCCGCCATGCGTCGCGGCGGTTACGATGCTCTCGCGCGTCTAAGAATATTCGCAAAGAGGCTCGGATACATTTCCCTGCTCGTCATCCCTGTCACAGCCTTCGCCACGTTGGGGCCCTGGGTTTTTGATTCATCCGCGCCAAGCTTTCGTTTTGTGCAAATCGAAACGGCTGCGGCAGGCATCTCCTCCAGACAAGGCGCCGTGCTGGACGAGGTCGATCCGCGAATCGCGCATATCGCCAAATGGGTGCTTTCCATCGGCGACGCGGTCGCCATAAGCGACGTGGACAATGATGGCTTTCAGGATGTCTTTCTAACCTATCCACTGA
>DATLHW010000121.1:0-9825 GCA_035539675.1 Burkholderiales bacterium
GATCGGCCGGAGCAGTTGAAGCGTTCTTGAAAACGGGTTGCCCTGTTTGAAGCTTCAGTATAACCACCGTCACTCTGACGAAAACTTACTCAAGCTGAACCAGATTCTCCGTCGCTCCTCGCGCCACGCAGTATCTCGATAACCTCTTCGTCTTCCACTTGCATGAAATTCGCGTAGAACCGTCCAACCGATCCAAAATTCAGCGGCGCGTAAAGGCAGACTACTTCGTCGGCGTAAGGCGAGACCTTATCGATACTATCCGGCGATCCGACTGGCGCCGCGCAAATCAAGTACGCAGGATGCTTTTCGCGCACCGCGTGAAGCGCCGCAAGCATGGTAGCTCCCGTGGCAAGCCCGTCATCGACGACGATCACGATTCGACCAGTGGGATCGATGGGCGGGGCCACGCCGGTGTATTGCGCGCGACGTTTGCGAATTGTCGAAAGCTGCGTTGCAATCTCTTGTTGTAGATATTCGTTGTCAGCCCCCACTTGGCCGGCGTACTCCGCCACGTCGGCCCAACCGGACTCCGCCACAGAACCGACGGCGAATTCCGAATCGTCAGGCGCGCGCAGCTTGCGCGTGAGCGCCACATCCAGTTCGCCCTGAAGCGCATCGGCGATAATCTTTCCCATGGGAACCGCGCCGCGAGGAATCGCGAGGATCAGAGGATGCTTGCCGCGCCATCGGCCCAACGCGTCCGCCAGTCGTAATGCTGCGTCTCCTCGATCACGAAACATCATCTCTCTCCTTGGTAATACGAGGCATCATGGGCAAGTTGATTTTCTATAGTTGCACACATGCACAATGTGTCATTCTGAGGAGCCGGCGTAGCCGGCATATGGTCGGCAGGCGAATCTGAGAAACAATCTTGTTTCTGGAAAGTTACGACGAAGAATCTGTTGTTCAACGCTGCTCGAAACACCATAAAAGCAGATTCTTCGCTATCGCTCAGAATGACAATTAAACCTAGTGGGTAGGGCGTAAAAGCGATAGCGCCTTCCGCCGTATGTCGGGCAATAAGGCAGTACTCGTTTCCAAATCGGCATACGGCGGAAGGCGCTATCGCTTTTCCGCCCTACGTCCGTGACTTATGTTGGCGCCCTTGCATGGAATAGCAAGCCTCCTACCCAACCAAATCCGGCTCACCGCACTGCGCGAGAATTTCCTTCCGCACCGCATCGCGTAGCTGAATCGCCGCATTCCAATCCTGTCCGGTAGGCGTCAACGATTGGCTGATCACAACCCGAATAACGCCACGGCGCGGGAACCATGTATCTCCGCGCAGGATGGATCGAAGTCCGCGTAACGTGACCGGCGTGACCGCTAAACCAGCCTGCGCCGCCGCGGCAAAAGCGCCAAGATGAAACGGACGAAGACCAGGCGCGCGCGTAAACGTACCTTCAGGGAAGAAAACCAGTGAGCGCCCGCTACGCGCCAACTCAATAAGCCGATCCGCCGCTTCCCTACCCTGCTCTGCATCGAAGCGCTCGACAAACTGCGCACCCAGTCGGCGCAAAAACGTCCCTGCGAAGAACTGCCCCGCCAATTCGCGTTTGGCGACGAAACTGAATGGCCGAGGCAGCGCGGCGACCAGGACAAGCCCATCGAGATAACTGGCGTGATTGGCGACCAGAATACACGACGCTGATTCTGGTAAATTTTCCTTGCCCACAACAGTGACCGGCGCGCCTGCGAGACGAAAGAATACTCGCGCGATGAACCCGCTTGCGCGCCATGCCCAATCCGGTCGAGGCGTCACGGCCACCATCACCCACGCAAGCGGCGCCAGCAATGCAAACAGGATCCACACATACGCGGCATAGGCGCGCTCGGCGACAGTGTTTATCACTCGTCGCAATACAGGCTCTATATCGCTAGCAGCGAGCCGCATCACCTGCCGCCACGCCGCGCGCGGCGCGACCTCCTGCAAACCGCGCTCATAGCGTTCGCGAACAGCGCTGCGACGAATTTTTCCACTGGATGTCTTCAGCACGCTGTGGACTGGCGCGAGCACAATGTCGTCGGCCGGTTCGCCGAGTAGATCGATCGTCACAGCGTTGATCTGCGCGCGCAGGCGGTTGCGTCGGTCAGGATCGGTCTCGCGAGTCTCTGCGAGGACTATCAGGCGCTCTGTTCCCGCCAGGGGATCTCCGCCGCCAAATACCGCCACGCAGCCGCGACGCACGCCGGCAATGTCGCCGACCGCCGCTTCCAAGTCATAGGGATATATGTTTCTACCGCTACGAATAACGACGTCTTTCACTCGCCCGGTAAGATAAACATCGCCAGCCGCGATGTAGGCGAGATCGCCTGAATCAAGCCATTCGCCGTGGAATAACTTCGCGGTTTCATCCGGGCGCCGATAATAGCCGCGCGTTGCGGATGGGCCCTTGAACTCCAGCCGTCCCTCCTCTCGTTCGCCGACTTCCCGACCCGCCGAATCGACAATACGCACCTCATGGCGCGGCAATGGCCGCCCGCACGACACGAAACTTAGCGACGGCGCGTCATCTTCCGTCACCGGCTCGGCGCGACGCGTACGCATGAACACATCGCGCTCAACGCGGTCAACGAACAAGCCCTGACCTATCGGCGGGAAGGTCACTCCCAAGGCGTTTTCCGCGAGACCATAGACTGGCGACACCGCTTCCGGCCGAAAGCCATACGCGCGAAAACGTTCGGTAAAAGCGCGCATCGTCTCCGGGCTTACCGGCTCCGCGCCGTTAAACGCCCATCGCCAACTGGAGAGATCAAGGCCGACAATGTCCTCGTCTTGAATCTTGCGCACACAGAGATCGAACGCAAAGTTAGGGCCGCCCGATATGGTTCCGCGATGGCTATGAATCGCCCACAGCCAACGCTCGGGCCGCGCCAAAAACGAAAGCGGCGACATGACCACGAGCGGATATGCGTAATAAAGACTACCCAGCCACGCGCCGATCAAACCCATGTCGTGATAAAGCGGCAGCCAACTGACAAACACATCGGCGCCGCTCACCCGAATCGCCTGTCCCATTGCACGCAAGCTAGAGAGCAGGTTCGCATGCGAAAGCATGACGCCCTTCGGGTTTCCGGTGCTGCCGGAAGTGTATTGAAGAAAGGCGAGATCTTCGCTCTTCGCAACGTACGATGTCGCCCTCCCCTGAAAGGACAGCAATTCCCGCGGCGTGACGACATGCCTTAGCGTCTCCACCTGGGCGCTTAGCAACTGCGCCAGCGCTTTCGCCTCGGACATCGTCACGAGTAGTACGGCCTGCGCATTGGAGAGAATGCCGGAATGACGGCGGAAATGATCTTCTATTTGCGTGAGTCGCGCCGGCGGATAAATCGGAACGGGGACCGCGCCAGCAAGCATCACGCCGAAGAAGCTATGGAAATACGCCACCCCGGTTGGCAACATGATCGCCACGCTTTGCCCCGGCTCCACGCCACGCTGTTGCAAAGCCGCCGCGATAGTCTTCGCCTTGCGCCACAAAACAGCGTAGGTGACTGGGTGGGGCGACCCGCCACTGTCCTCAAACACAATATGCGTCCGATCGGGATGCGTCTCGACTCGCCATTCAAGCGCTCCGGGCAGCGTGGCCACGGACATTGGCGGCGAGGCGACTGGTTCGTCCACGTTCATGGGCGCCGCGTTCGCCGTCGTTGGCGGCGCTGTGCGCACCGTCATCAACGCGGTTAATACATCGCGAGCGGTTTCCGCTGTCCCCAGCACATGCTCGGGGAGCTTGACCTTGAAGGCCCGTTCAACCCGTTGTAAGAATTCGACACGCGCCAGACTATCGAGGCCTACGTCCTCCTCCAATCGCACATCGAGCGTAACGGGGCCGGGAATAAATGCATTGGGGTGCAGTTCTTGAGCGAGCCGCTTAAGAATTGCGATCACCGTTTGTTCAACATCGTCCTGCTGTGTGCGTCGCCGCGATGTTGCTTGTGACGGTTCGCTCATAAACTTCTAGTGGTCAGTGATGTTGCAGTCATCGGTAGGAGCGAACTCTGCTCGCGATTGCGTCCAGAACCTCGAACGGAAAACTGATGCAAGTCTAAAGAGGGAACATAGAGACATCCTTCGCGAGCAAAGCTCGCTCCTACGAATTCACCGTGACTAACCACAAATGTTTGGCTCCTCACTCCCGCAAGCAAGCTAAAGCCACGTCATCCGCACAGCGACCAATCGGCGCCGCAACTGTTTTCTGCATCTCACCGTATCGTGTAACCACGCCCTTCCATGCAGGCCGCGTAGGCGCGATTGAAGGTGTCAACGGCGCCTTGTTTCTGCGCTTGAGCCGATGATTGCTGTTCTTGCTGCCTCTGACGCGCGCGAGCGCCTCCCGCCATTGTGCCTGCCACGGCGCCGACGCCGGCGCCCTTTCCCGCGTCACCAGCAATGGCGCCGATCGCCGCGCCGCCAAGCGCGCCACGCATGGCGCCTGCCGCGCGCTCCCCACCGCCAACGGCAGGCCCCGCTGGCGGCGGCGGCTCCGCAGCGACCGCTGCCGGGTCAATGCCGGTATTACGCTTCGCCCAGCCATAGCACTCGCCATCGTCCTTCTGCTGCCGTTGCGAACTCTGTCCCTTGGCCGGATAAGCGATCGATTGAGCCTGCGCGTGGCCAGCGATAACAGAGAGGATCGCCAAGACGACAGCCCAGTTGCTCCTATTTTCCAATCCGCTCATGCAAACTCTCCATCACCTGGGAATGCAAACGCGCGAAGCGCATGCTGCAATAGAATTCAGGCTTCACGCCGGTCTATCGCCATGCCGCCTATTGCCATACATATCCAACGGCAGCGCCATAGATCCATTGATTTTTATCGCCTTGCTCGCTGACGATAGGACTGTCGCCAATATCGCCCAGCAGTCTCTGATAACGAGCGCCGGCGATGAGATGCCATTGATTTTTCAGTTGAGCAATGACGCCGAAATTGATGCGATAGTCATTCAAGCCGCCGCTCTGATCCGGCTCGAACGAATTGCCGCCCAGACCAGGGAACAAAGCCACATCGCTCCCAGTCACTCCGAAATAGGTATCCGCCCACTCGCTATCCGAAAAACCGAGTCCGCCGCCCACATTCATCACAATCGTTGGCGACAGCGGTTGGAAGTAACTTACAGTCAACGTGCCGTTAGCGCCATTGGAGCCCGTTTGCACGTCCCCCCGCGCAGTGAAGCGATGTCGTCGATCCTCGCTCAACCGCCAGCTGGCCGCGGCAAACACGCCGCCTTCCACTTCGGCGTCGACCTCCTGCATCTGTGCAACGATCTCGTCGTCGACGTCATCGCTGCGCTCCCTCCGAAAAACCACCTGAGGCCCGAATTGCCATACCTCGTCGTTAAGGACGTTCAACGAGAGTTGCGGTCCCAATAGCTGGACGTAGCGCTTTCCGGAAAAATTGTAGCGGG
This sequence comes from Burkholderiales bacterium, assembly GCA_035539675.1. GTDB lineage: Bacteria > Pseudomonadota > Gammaproteobacteria > Burkholderiales > DATLHW01 > DATLHW01. Next base: position 5,407 of record DATLHW010000121.1, read on the forward strand.
CAAGAATCGCTGGTACAGCCTCGTTATCGTCGGAGCCCGTGTAGTCCGGCGCGCTGGCGACTCCCAGCGCCGCGATATTGACGCCTTCCTCCGGCTCGATGAAAGCGGACTGAGAAAATGCAACCTCTGGCAGTGCTGCCAACAGCAACGCAACGCCGCCCACGGCGACCAACTTGGACAATCTTTCTTGATTCATTTGCATCACAAGGCTCCTTACGCTTTTTTGGAACGATTGATGGGACCCAGACTATTCGGATGAATAGCCGTTAGACCTCGTTCGAAACCTATTGCGCAGCCCGATATCAAGTCTGCGATGCTCAACGCACGAACTATTCGTACGCCTGCGCTTCTCAACTCGATCTCGGGACGCTTGCCAAGGTTTCGAACAAGAGGTCTATCAATTTCAATATAGCCATCAATTGAGCTTAGTGATCTTCGAGCCTTGCAATCCGATGCCCGCCATGAGCCCTTTCTGACTGAAGATGACGGCATAAACATCGGCCTTGGTTGTCAACGTACTGATATCTTTCGCCGCTCCGGCATCGAGGATGACGACGTTCGGTCCCACGCCGATCTGAAAATTTTTGCTTTGTTTGAACTCGTTCAACACGGCGTCGCTCATGAAGAACAGGACGTAGCCGAACGACTGCGCGCCGGCTTGCAGTCCGATCGAAAGCGCGGAGGTGTTGTAGTAGCCAGCCGGTTTGTCGTTTATAAAGAGCACCCCGTCGCCGCCTTGTCCGCCAACGACGAGACCCGCCTTGACGATGTGCGGGAAAATCAGGATTCCCTTGGCGGTCTGCCCGAGCGACTTTGCTCCCGGTGAGCCGTCGTATAACTTCGCCAAGGCGGCTCTGGAATCCTGTTCGAGCTGTGGTTCGTTGACGGCCAAACACTGACCGATAAAACCGAAGGCTGATATCAATAGAAAGAAAAACTTCCACGTCAATGCATGTCGATTGGTCATGATGCGATCCTCTTATTAAACGTTGCGATTGATCGGTTCTCAAACTGTTTATCGGCGCCGCACATTTCATCGAAAGGTGGGTAAGTGGTTATGCATGGGATTCATCATTAGCCACAGCTATCGACAACAGGATCGAATCCTAACGTCCACGACAGACTGCTGGATATTGGTCTTTGGTCTAACATCCGAAACAACAAAAATCTTCCCGACAAGCGCGTTCTGCCTGCTGCCTATAATGAATTATGCGTTTCGTATCGGATATTCGCGGCTCCCAACGACTACAGCGGCTTTCGGCTTCGTGCACGGGAAGCGGCCTTGCGACGCAGTAGGGTCTATTCGGTCGTACATTGCAGGCGATTGTTTAGAACTTACGCGAAGTCGTTCCAGCAAGGCGCGTCGCCACAAGCGACGCGAGCCGTATGGTAAGGAGGTGCAATACCGAGAGGATAATTTCGCGTAAGTCCGATTTGTTAATTGATGATCGTGAACTGGATTCGCATCGGGTGGTCAATGTAATGATTGCAAGGATTGCAAGAAGGATGCTCCATGGGTCTCATCCACAACGTTTTGAGCGGCTTAGCAGCAATCGGCTTCGAATTCGGCGGCTCCGCTCCGACGGTGGTGAAACCACGAACCAAGAAGGAGGCCGGCCGGCATCAAAACAAGTTGAGCCAGTATGAACGGCGTCAAAGCGAACGACGCATCGATCAAGCGTCCGAAGCGGCCCGACTCGGCACGTGGGAATGGGACGTCCAACGCGATGAGTTCTGGATTACGAACCAAGGCCGCGCGCTCTACGGATATGGAATGACGGAGCGGATCGACTTCAACCGCTTTTTGAATGCGCTACATCCTGAAGACCGCGACGCCGTACGCAAGGCGGTGATGCGATCGCGCGAAGAGTGCGGCAACTTCGAACGGGAGTACCGTGTCGTGTTGCCGGATAGCCGGGTGCGATGGATCGCCACGCGTGGCGGCGTCGAATCGGCGCCTAGCGGAAAAACCGTTCTCATGCGCGGCGTCTCGTTCGACATCACCGAACGCAAGCAGGCGGATGAGTGCTTTCGGCTGGTCGTGGAGTCAATGCCGAATGGCATGGCCCTTTTGAAGACCGACGGCAGGATCATCCTTGTCAATGCGCGGATGGAGATCGACTTCGGCTATTCACGTCAGGAACTCGTTGGCCTGCCCATCGAAATGCTGATTCATGGCTACCTCCACGAGCATGAACCCATTGCTTGCGGCGGACTTCTTGCCGACGTTTCGGCCGCCACCCTGGCGAAGGGGCGCGAAGCCATTGGGCGACGCAAGGATGGCAGTGAATTTCCACTTGAATTCAGCCTCAAGTCAGTTCCGGCTTCCGATAGTGGGATAGCGCTTGTCACCATCGTCGATATCACCGCGCGCAAGCGGACGGAACTGGAGCTCGAGCGGCAGCGCAACGAACTTGCTCATCTCTCGCGCGTAACGCTGATGAGCGAGCTGTCCGGTTCGCTCGCGCACGAACTCAACCAGCCGCTCATGGCGATTCTTAGCAACGCTCAGGCCGCACTACGTTTTCTGGCGCACGACACCCCGAATCTCGACGAAGTGCGCGACATCCTGATCGATATCGTAAACGACGACAGGCGTGCGGGCGAAGTCATACGGGGGCTGCGTCTGCTGCTCAAGAAGGGCGAGATGCGGCACGAGTCATTCAACTTGAACGACGTCGTGCGAAAAGTACTCAAACTCATGCACAGCGATCTGTTAAACGCAGGCGTCGGCTTAAGGATCAAACTGGCGCCCGATTTGCCAACGGTTCACGGCGACCAAGTGCAGTTGCAGCAGGTGATGCTCAATCTCGTGATGAACGGCTGCGAAGCCATGACAAGCGTCGCGAAAGCGGACCGCCAGATCGTGGTGACCACCGAACTTGCCGCCGACGACAGCATTCGGGTTTCCGTCATCGATAACGGCATGGGCATCCCGCTTGGCGATCCGGAGCGCCTGTTCGAACCCTTTTTCACGACGAAAGCAGAAGGACTCGGGCTGGGCCTGGCCGTTTGCCGCAAGGTCATCGCCGCACATAATGGACGCTTGTGGGCCATGAACAACGCCGGACGCGGGGCCAGCTTTTGCTTTACCGTGCGAGCAATTGCGGGAGGCGCGACATGATCAGTAAGGCGCCCATCGTATTCGTGGTCGACGACGAGCCCTCGGTGCGAAAAGCAATCTCACGTTCGCTTGGGGCGGCCGGCCTGGTGGTTTTGACGTTCGCCTCCGCCCAGGAATATCTCGAAAGCTATGATCCGAACGCCCCCGGTTGCCTGATCCTTGACCTTGCAATGCCTGGATTCAGCGGACTCGATCTACAACAGGCGCTCGCCGCCAGGGGTGGCGCGCCGCCCATCATCTTCCTTAGCGGACATGCCGAAGTTCTCGACAGCGTGCAAGCGATGAAGCGTGGGGCCGTTGAGTTTCTCACCAAGCCGATAGAAGACATCATGCTGATCGATGCTGTTCGGAACGCAGTCGAAAAAGATCATATCGACCGTTTGTTGCACGCCGAACTTGCCGATATTCAAAAACGTCAAGGAACATTGACGCCTCGCGAGGCTCAAGTCTTCCACCATGCTGTCGCCGGCAAGCTGAACAAACAAATCGCCGCGGAGCTTGGCACCGTGGAGAAAACCATTAAAGTGCATCGCGCGCGCGTGATGGAAAAAATGCGGGCAAGATCGTTCGCTGAACTGGTGCAGCTTGCGGTGCGGCTGGGGATAACGTTTAAAGCCAGATAAACAAAGTGGTCAGTCACGGTGAATTTGTCGGGCGACGTACTGCACTTTTTTCCTCCGACTTGAAGGCATAGGTATCTAACTCAAGTTGCTACCTATTGGAGCCCCTCTCCCGCTGGCGGGAGAGGGGTTGGGGTGAGGGCGTATGTTGGGATCGCGAAGTCATTGAGAAGGAAATGCTTTCTCGTGGTTGCCGTTCCATCTCTAAAGTTATCGTCTCACTCATGCAACCGCCCTCACCCCCAACCCCTCTCCCGCCTGCGGGAGAGGGGAGTTTAGGTAACAACTTGGGTTATCTACACAATTCCGCCGTTAAGCCCGCCCCCCTCAAGGGAGAGGGAGTATTCGTGACTACGCGAACTTGTGTAGATACCTTTGCCTTAAGAGAGAGGGACTCACTGCGAGCCTCACTCAACGACAGTCTGCGCCTCACCCGCCTGCCGCTCTGAAATTTGACCAATCCGCCACACCGTCTCACCAGCGGCCTTCAATTTCGCTATCGCCGCATCCGCATGCTCACGCGCGATCACAACCACCATTCCCACGCCGCAGTTGAACACGCGATGCATCTCGCTCTCGTCGACATTGCCATGCTGTTGCAACCAATTGAAAATCGGCAACCGGGTCCACGTGCTCTTATCCAGCTTTGCCGTATAACCGTCGGAAAGTATGCGC
>DATLHW010000122.1:0-2198 GCA_035539675.1 Burkholderiales bacterium
GGTATTGGAACGGCTTGGCTTTTCCGTCATCACTACGGTCACAGCAGACACGGCAGACACGGGGCGGCGTTATCTCTCAGAGAGTCTTGAACTCGGCGAAGTGTACACACGCGAGCAGCTTCGCGAGATTTTTGCGATCACTGACGCGACGATAAATAATGGCGTTTTTCAACCGGCGAATAGCAAATCGATATGGCTCTTTGTTACCAAGGATAAAACGGCGGATCGGCCGCAGCTGCCCGACAATCTTGACGGTGACGTGTTGGAGTGGACGGGGCAACCTGCGGGGCTGACCGACAAGAAGCTCATTGGCCACATGGCCAACGGCGACGAGGTCTTGCTCTTCTATCGACAGAATCGACATCAGTTTGAGGGAGGCGGTTTTATTTATGAAGGCCCCTTTCTGTACCGTTCACACGCAGGGTCAAAGCCCAGTGCATTTTTGTTCGACCGCGACCACTCGGCGGCGGCTCAATCCTACGCGAAAAGCGAACCATTCGATCCGGCGAACACCGCCGATGGGCGGGACACTATACTGGGCTACTTGCGGCGGCGCCTTGGACAAGGAAAGTTTCGCCGTGATTTATTGAAAGCATATGGCGGCGTATGCTGCGTTACAGGTTGCAGCGTGCGGCCCCTGTTGGAGGCTGCTCACATTTACCCGTATCGAGGAAAGCAAACGAACCATGTGACCAATGGGCTGTTGCTCAGAGCGGACATTCATTCTTTGTTCGATTTAGGGCTTATTGCGGTGCGCCCCGATAGTACGCTGGACGTCTGCCAGTCACTGTCGGGAACTGAATACGCCAAGCTCAAGAAGCTTGTTCCACCGTTAAAAGCTAGCGAGGCGCCGAGTTCCAAAGCGCTTGAATGGCATCGCCTCCATATTGCATCGGCGGAAGTTCGGAATGCGACTCTGAAGGTGCTTGAATGAAGTCCGCATATCAGCCCCGACGTCATCGTCGGCACGCTTTAACGCGCCTAGCCGTGCCGTTCAAAGTCTGATCATGGTAGATTTGCCTGAGCTGGAGATTGATTGATGGCCGGAGAAGACTCGTTGGTTTCCAGGGCCGCGAAACTGATCGCTCAGCAAGAGCAAGCAAAACGCCCAATCCCGTTGCTCACCGGTATCGTCGTCTCCGATGACGATATAAATTTTGAACGACTGGACGAGGGGCAATGGATCAGTGGAAGGTTTGAACGCAACATACGCATTGACCAGCCGACTTATGGTGCAGGGCAACCGCACGCCCACATTCTCGGCAGGAAGGGCAGTCAAATAGGCGTGGTCAATCTTGATGGGTCAGCCAGCCACGGAACTAAATGTCGTTTAAGTGATAGCGACGCAAACGCGTTGAGAGCGAAAGGTTTCGCGATCCAGCCGAGCAACATCGTCGAGTGGTCGACGCTTCCTAAGCAGCCACGGTTGCTATCCGAATGAATACGGTTCCGCAATCTTGCAAGTGAGGATGATGGATGTACTTACCAAGAGAATTTCCGGGTGAGGAGCGCGCTTTTTGAGGGAAGCCGCGGAACTTGCGGGGTAACGATCGGGGTAATGCATGACAGGATACCGGCGATTGTCCATGGTCGCGTATGGCAGCTGAAATGGCTTTTAATCGACCGGTTTGTGCCAGTATGATCTAATATGAGTGTGACTTTTACAAAGTTGCCAAGGTTGGGGTCGAGGGTTCGAATCCCTTCGCCCGCTCCAGTTTTCCACGATAATCCGTCGCGAACGATCCGGTCGTAAGGGCCGGGGAGCTGTGCGCTGCCACCGATACTTTCGGGCAAAAGTCCCTTTCGATCAGATCAGCGACTTCAGCCGGTCGATTCCCGTCGCCTCCCTAACTATCCGCGCCGCGAGTGCATTTCCGTTCGTTGCGTTGGTGAAGACGACGATCGCTCGCCCGCTTCGCGCGTCGCCGACGCCAAGGGTTTTGAATATCCCGTAATTGCTTCCGCTGTGCTGGAACAGCGGACCCGCTGACGATTGCTCGATCTCCCAGCCCAGCCCCCGCATAATGTCGCGGCCGCGCACGTCGAGCCGGGGGGCTAGCATCGCGCGCCTGGCCGCATCGCTGATCTCCCACCCCGCACGGTTCGGCCGGTCCATCATGAGCGTCATGAATTTCGCATAGTCGGACGCCGTCATCAGAAGCCCGCCTGCGGAATTGACAAGAAGATCGTGCGTCGAC
>DATLHW010000123.1:0-4683 GCA_035539675.1 Burkholderiales bacterium
ATCGCCGTTGCTCGCATCTTGATGCCCAAGAGCTATGTGCGCCTTTCCGCTGGCCGGCAAGAACTGGGGGATGGAATTCAGGCGCTTTGTTTTCTAGCCGGCGCCAATTCCATCTTTTACGGCGAAAAACTGCTCACCACCGGCAATCCCGAAGCTGATGCTGATCGCGCATTAATGGCAAGACTGGGCCTTCGCCCACAGCAATCCGAATCACCCCAATGAATTTTGATTTTCGACTCCGTCAACTTGAACTGGATGGCCTCACCCGCCATCGCCGCGTAGTAGATAGCCCGCAAGGCACCGCCCTCACCATCGAGGGAAAATCTTATCTTGCATTCAGTAGCAACGATTATCTCGGCCTAGCGAATCATCCGATGCTGATAGCGGCCGCTCAATGGGGCGCTGCGACATATGGCGTCGGCGGGGCCGCCTCTCACCTCGTATGTGGACACAGCACGCCGCATGAGGTCCTGGAGGAGGCGCTGGCGGCTTTTGTGCGTCTTCCACGCGCGCTGTACTTTTCAACCGGCTACATGGCCGCTGTAGGCGTTATTCCCGCATTGGTTGGCCCAGGCGACGCCGTGTTTTCCGACACGCTCAATCATGCCTGCCTGATCGATGGCATACGCCTTTCAAAAGCGGACGTAAATGTGTATCCCCATCTGGATATGGCGACGCTCGAGGAATCCCTCGCCCAGTGCCGAAGCGTGAATAAGCTCGTGGTAAGCGACGCCGTATTTAGCATGGATGGCGACTTGGCGCCGATTCCCCAACTGCTTGCTCTCTGCGAACGCTACGACGCTTGGCTGTTATTAGATGACGCCCACGGATTCGGCGTATTGGGAGAAGACGGGCGAGGAAGTCTCTCCCACTTCGGCGTAAGCTCGCCTCGCATTCTGTATATGGGCACCCTTGGAAAAGCGGCAGGCGTGTTTGGCGCCTTTATCGCCGGTGAACCGGATGCCATAGAGTGGCTGCTACAACGAGCGCGCACTTATGTTTTCACCACCGCAGCGCCACCCATGCTTGCCATTGCGGTTACCGAAAGCCTGCAATTGATCGAACAAGGCGGTTGGCGACGAACACGGCTACGCGAGTCGATCGCTCAATTGCGCAAGGGTCTGATGGATTTGCCATGGAAGCATCTACATTCAAATACCCCAATCCAGCCATTGATCATTGGCGAAAACCGGGCTGTCACCGAATTAGGGGAAGCGCTGTTGAAACGAGGCATTTGGGTATCCACAATCCGACCTCCAACGGTGCCGCAAGGTACGGCGAGACTGCGAATTTCGCTCAGCGCCAATCACACCCCGAAGGACATAGCATGGCTCGTAGAATCGCTACGAGAATCGGCGTTACAGCCGGAACTAGCGGTCAATATCTAAGTCAATCTCCGCCTTCTCATCAGCAATGAAGAACCAGGAGCATCTTCAACGTAGCCTCCACGCAGTTTGGCATCCGTGCACGCAAATGAAAGCGCACGAGAAATTTCCTCTTGCGCCGATCTCGCACGGAAAAGGCGTGTGGCTCTACGATTTCGAAGGCGCACGCTATCTGGATGCCGTCAGCTCCTGGTGGGTAAATCTTTTCGGGCACGCTAATCCCCGCATCAATTCGGCAATCACGTCTCAACTCGAACGGCTGGAGCACGTCATGCTCGCCGGCTTCACGCATGAGCCGGTCATCCAGCTTTCGGAAAAACTTTCTGCGCTTACCGGCCACAAACTCGGTCACTGTTTTTACGCCTCGGACGGCGCATCCGCCATCGAAATTGCGCTCAAGATGAGTTTTCACTATTGGCGCAACCAAGGGCAACCGGCAAAACGTGATTTCGTCGCGCTCGCCAATGGATATCACGGAGAAACCGTGGGCGCGTTGTCCGTAACGGATGTTGCGTTGTTTCGTGAGGCATACGGCCCGTTGCTGCGTCCTGCGATTACAATACCGAGCCCCGACTCGCGTTTAGCGACGTCCGGAGAGGATGCCCGCGCTTACGCAATCCGATGCGCCAACGAACTGGAAAACCTCCTTGAACAGCGTGGCGAAACCATTGCCGCCCTCGTGCTTGAACCGCTGGTCCAATGCGCCGGCGGCATGGCGATGCATGATCCCGAATACCTCCGCCGCGCAAGAGAAATATGCACTCGCCATAACATTCATTTCATCGCAGACGAAATCGCAGTGGGGTGCGGTCGAACCGGGACATTCTTCGCGTGCGAGCAGGCCAAAATCACGGCGGATTTTCTGTGTCTATCGAAAGGGATTTCTGGCGGTTACCTGCCCCTTTCCGTCACGATGACGACGGATGAAATTTACGACGCCTTTTATTCGGACGACATCACCCGAGGCTTTTTGCATTCGCACTCCTACACCGGAAATCCCCTAGCCTGCAGCGCCGCACTAGCTACATTAGCCATCTTTGAGCAAGACGACGTTATTGCCGCGAATCGCCACAAGACCGTCTATCTCAACAACCATGCGGAGCCGCTGACGATGCATCCGCATGTCGCGAACTTCCGCAATACGGGCATGATCTGGGCGTTCGACGTAAAATCCGACGATCCCTCCTTCTCGCGCAATTTTTCCACCGCTGCGCTAAAGCAAGAGCTGCTACTTCGCCCTATCGGAAACACGATCTACTTCATGCCGCCTTATGTGATCACGGAAGCGGAAATTGATATGCTTCTCACCCGCACATTAAATATCCTGGACACGCTACCGTGAAACTGGGCTACTTCGTTACCGGCACCGATACCGGCGTCGGCAAAACGCTGATCGCCAGCGCCATGCTTTATCAACTTGGGCGACTGGGCTTATCAACGGCGGGAATGAAACCCATAGCCGCCGGATATATCGACTCCCCCTCGGGACCGATAAACGAAGACGTCGAATCGTTACGCCGCGCGTCAACACTCGACCTTACTCCGGCGCAGATCTGCCCTTACCTACTGCCAGCAGCGATTGCGCCCCATATCGCCGCTGCCGAAGTCAACGTACAAATCGATCTTCCCACCATACGTGCACGCCTCTATCAACTCACGCAACAAGCCGATGCGGTTGTTGTCGAAGGGGTGGGAGGGTTTCAGGTGCCACTTGGCGAACGATATGACAGCGCGGATCTCGCCGCGATGCTCAGTTTGCCCGTAGTCCTCGTCGTTGGTTTACGGCTTGGTTGCTTGAACCACGCTCTGCTAACCGCCGATGTCGTACGCGCGAGGGGACTGTCTCTTGCCGGCTGGGTAGCGAACCGAATAGATCCGGACATGGCGCGGGCTGAACAAAATATCGAAGCATTGGCTCATCGCTTGCCTTGTCCGCTGATGGGAATAGTTCCCTTTCAGCGTTCGCCGGACGCAAGCAGCATTGAATTGAAAATTCATTTTTAGTGATAGACAACATCCCCGCATGTAGGAGCGAGCTTGCTCGCGATTGCGTCTGGGGCCACGCTGACAATGGCGAGTAAGCTCGCTCTTACAATCCCACCGTTTTATGGGCGCACATAGGTCCGGCAAGATCAAAAAGCTATTCGTTGTCCATTAAGGAAAACTCAGTCATGAATATCCTCGTTGTTGGCGGAGCCGGTTACATCGGCTCGCATATGGTCAAGTTGTTGCTGGATTCACAAAGCCAAGTCGTAACGCTCGACAACCTATCGAACGGACACGCCGATGCAGTGCTGGGAGGCAAACTCGTCCAAGGCGACCTGTCCAATCGCGCTTTGCTGGACGAACTTTTCAAGACCCACTCGTTCGACGGCGTCATGCATTTCGCATCGTTCATCCAGGTTGGCGAATCAGTTCGAGATCCATCGATCTATTACGCAAACAACGTCAGTTGCACGCTGAACTTGCTCGACGCCATGCGTCGCCACAACGTGCGAAATTTCGTGTTCTCCTCCACTGCCGCGATTTTTGGAGAACCACAGCGCACACCAATTGATGAAGAGCACCCTAAAAATCCTATCAACCCGTATGGCCGATCAAAGTGGATGGTCGAGCAAGTGTTGGAGGATTACGAACGCGCCTACGGAATAAAGTCCGTTTGCCTTAGATATTTCAACGCCGCCGGCGCGCATCCGGCTGGCATTCTAGGCGAGCGGCACAATCCGGAAACGCACCTGATCCCTCTGGTGCTGCAAGTCGCCTCAGGCAAGCGGCCATTCATCGATGTTTATGGCCGCGACTACGATACGCCCGATGGCACGGCCATTCGCGATTACATCCATGTGTCCGATTTATGCGACGCTCACTTGCTGGCGATACGAAAGTTGCTTTCCGGCGGCGAAAACGCCGCCTACAATCTAGGTAATGGCAATGGCTTTTCGGTGCTCGAAGTCATCGCGGCGGTAGAGAACGTAACGGGGAAAAACGTAACAGTCCGCCATTCGCCCCGCCGTCCGGGAGATTCCGCGCGCTTGGTTGCCGACTCGGCGCTTGCGCGTTCCAAGTTGGGTTGGAATCCAAAATACGCCTCGCTCGAAACCATTATCGAGCATGCTTGGCAGTGGGAGAAAAGCCACATATCGTTCCATAAATAGGGATATCTGAATGCAAGAAGACCGTATAGAGCTCCTGCAACGTATGCCCATATTCGGTGGAATTCGCGCCGATATAGTCCAATTCATTTTGAATTTATCGACGATTGCTCTCATTCCCAAAGGCGACTTCTTCTTTCATGAGA
>DATLHW010000124.1:0-4258 GCA_035539675.1 Burkholderiales bacterium
GGCGACACCCTCCGACACTGCAATCAGATTGCGGCCTTCATAAAGCCGCTGGTACCGCGCCAGTCGGCGAGCGCGTTTGGTCGGCGATTTTAGCGATTCGACCTCGGCCGAAAGCGTATTGGCGATTCGAAACCATACATTCGGAATTCGCGCCGTGGCGACCACTTGATCTGCGAAGGGTAGGGTGGAGATCGTCAGGCACTCGGGGCCCAGGCCGAGGCGGCGGTATAGTCTTTGTAACCGGAAGGCGGTGTGAAGTTTGCCGAGAAAGCCTTTGCCCACCGTTACGCCAGGCGCTGTGAGCGCATGCAACTCTACGTCTTTGGGTAGTTCGTGCTCAACGCGATGTTCGAGCAGGATCAGTCGCACACGATGTCCGCGACTGGCCAAGGCCGTGGCTAAACGCAGCATCGCCTTCTCCGCGCCGCCGCCGCGCAGATTGGTGATGACGAGGGCGATATTCATGTGCTCAATTCGGATGAGCGGCAGGCGATGGCGCCCTTTCGCCGCGAGTGCGGGCAGTCTCAAGCGCCTCGACGACTTTTCCCCAAACTGTATCAACCGTAATCTCCGCCATCGGCGTTTCCGGCCCGCAACCTTCCGCCGCACGCGGATGATCGATCGCGTAACAGCACGGATGCTCTAGCGGCGCCAGCAAACGGCTCGGCGAGTAGCAGTGGTACAGCGCGATCATGGGGCGATGCAACGCGCCCATGATGTGCGTGGGGCCGGTATCTACGCCGATATAGAGGTCCAACAGATTCATTAACGCCGCGCTTTCACGTAGCGTCAGCTTGCCGGCGAAGAGCGTTGCGTGATCGCTGAAGCGGCGAGCCAGCGCTTCGGTCCGGTTTTTCTCGAGAGATCCACCCAGGATTAGAAAATGGGCGTTGGGCCATCGTTCCAAAATTCGTTTGCAAAGCGCTTCGAAGTGCTCAAGAGGCCAATCGCGATAACCCTTGGTGGGAAAGCTGGCTACCTGCAAACCAATTAGCGGTCGCGCATTCTGTTTCGCGCCTAGCGCCGTCGCTAGTTTGGCGCGGGCTCGCTGGTCCTCGTGGGGCGCCACTGTATAGGAAAGGCGTCCGCCAGCGTCGGGAACGCCGATCGAGCGTGTCAGTAACAACGGAAGCAAGGCCGAATGCAGACTTTGAAACGGTGGCGGCTCCACGCATTGAAAGAGTTTCGAATCCAGCTTTGCATCCCCTTGCTTCAGTGCAACCACGCGATGCGCCTCTCGCAAAGCATAGGCAACTAGAGGTTTGTCGAAGCCGAACACCAGCGCTAAATCGTAGCGACGCCCGGGGAGCCAGCCTTTCCATCGCGCACGGTATTTCGTGATGCCGCCGACATTCGCGAGAAAAGGAAGGTTCTCCATGATCTCGGCGCGCTTGGGATGCCCCAGAAAAGTAATGCGCGCCTGCGGCCAAGCTTCGGCCAATGCTCGCAAAGCAGGGGTCACGAGTAATGTGTCGCCGATGCGCGAAACATTGATGACGAGGATGGAGGCGGGCGCCGCCATGAGATTGTTTGTTCGATCCATTAATGGGTCTTTTTGACCCCTCCGCTTTAAGCCCCTCTCCCTTGAGGGGAGAGGGGTTGGGGAGAGGGTGAGCATTTCAAATTAGCGTGTACGGTAATTAATTCAGGGGCTCCCTAAACATCGCGTCTTACGAAAACGTAATTACGGTCTTCAGTGTGCGCCAGTTTGAACCCGCTGCCCTGAACCTTTTCCACCGCATTCAACGTATCTTCCAATGGATGGCTGGTGCAATGATGATGAAATTCGATGAGCACTTGGCGAGCGCGGCGGATCTCACCACTGGCGCACAGCGCAGTTAATACATCGTATTCCGCCCCCTCGATGTCCAATTTAAATACGTCGCACTCGCTGCGTCCCGCCGACGCCAGCACCTCGGCTAACGACGTGGTGCGCACCGACAGCGCCGACTCGCCAGCATAGCTATGGCTCGCGAGCAAGCTGCCTGAAACGCCATCAGCGCCTTTGGGTAATTCTTCCACGGGGCGCGGTAGATGAAACGTCAGCGTTTCTCCCGCCGTGGTCCAGAATGCCTCAGCCCGAATCTCCATGGCCGCTGGACTGCGGGTGCGGCAGTATTCGATCGCCGCTGGATTGGGATCGATGCCGATCACGCGGCCGCCGCAACGTTCCAGAAACGCGATGGGGAAACTAATATCGTGACCAAGCCCGCAATCGATCAGCAGCGGATCTTTGCCGACAGCGGGAGCGAATATCCACCAGCCGCCGTACTTGGTCCCCATCCGTTCGAATCCGGCGGGCAGACGCCATTCACGCCAACGACGGCCCAGGCTGCGTTTAAGGCGCCACCAGTGCAGGGGAAGAAATGCTGTGGGTTTTTCGCTTGCTGTCCGCATGATGATCTTTTCGCGAATTAATACCGATGTCATGTGTAGGGGATGACGACTCCACGTAGACACACCGCCCCCGGATTACGCTGTCGCTAATCCGGGCTACTTTTGTTCTGAATGGATTACCTTCTTACTGCTGTCTGAAAAATCGTTTCCATCTTATCCAACATGATGCCAAGCCCAAACTTCTCCAGGGCCATCTTCCTCGCCGCCTCGCCATAACGAAGCCGCATATCCCCGTCGCTCAAAAGTTCCTGGAGCGCATTCGTGAGCGAGGCTGGATCGCGGGGTCGCGTGATGATGCCTGTTTCTCCATCGCGCACGGCTTCGGTAATGCTGCCAACCGTCGTGCTAACCACGGGAATCCCACAGCTCATCGCTTGCAAAATCGCTTGCGGCACGCCTTCGTTCGCATAGGAGGCCAGCACGAACACATCCAGCGCTTGTAGCCAAGGCGTTACATCGCGCTGATTGCCCGGTATTACAACGCGGTCCGTCAATCCCAGCGCGGCGATTTGCCTTTTCACCACTTCCAGATAGGGGCCATCGCCGACAATGGCCAGTATCGCGGTTTTATCCGCCAGCGCCGCGAAGGCGTCCACCAAATACGTATGGCCTTTCCAACTACGCACCGTGGCGACAATGCCAATAATCTTGGCGTTCAGCGGCAGTCCGAGTTGCTCTCGCGCCGAGCTTTTTTCACCCGGAGTGAAGTGCTGGGTGTCGATGCCGGTTGGCACTGACGTAATGCAATTGGGGTCAAAGCCGTTGCGGTCGATCAATTCGTTACGCAGGTTTTCACCGGTGGTGACGATGTGTTTCGTGGCCGTGCTGTACAGCCAGCGAGTTGCCGCGTTGTAGCGGACGGAGGCGGATATATGTCTCGTGCGCACGATAGGCGGGGGCTTGGGGAGGAAGCGGCAGGCCAGCGCGGTGAGCCATGAATCGGTGGAGCTATGCGTGTTCACCACATCGATCGGGTTATCGCGCAGCCAGCTTCGAATCGCCTTGAGTCCGACGAGCCCTTTTCGGCCTATGGGAAGCGAAATCACGTTCAAACCACGCGCCTTGCCTTCGCGAGTGATATTCGCTTCCGCCGGGGCGATCAACGTAATGCGATGGCCGCGTTCGACCATGCCTTGGGCTTCGGTCAGGATGCGAATCTCCTGACCTCCCCAGCCTTGGGAGGCTTCAGTGTGAAGAATATGTAGGGGTGACATTGTGTTTTGCAAACAGATCCTCATTCCATTTCTAAATCAAACGTGAACGCGACGGCGGGGGCGCAGACAGTACAAGTAGTACGGCAAGACCCTGCCAACAAAGTGCACGTTTGATTTAGAAATGAAATCAAACATGTTCGGCCTCAGGCTCCTGGAACCGCTGCATCTGATGCAAATGTGCGTAAAGCCCGCTGCGAGCAATCAATTCCTTATGCGAGCCGACTTCGGCGATACGCCCCTTGTCCAACACCACGATCCGGTCGGCCCGTTCGATGGTCGTTAGCCGATGGGCGATAACGATGGTGGTTCGGCCTTGCATCAAAGTTTCCAGCGCGGCTTGCACATGCCGTTCCGACGCCGTATCCAGCGCGGATGTTGCTTCGTCGAGTATCAGAATGGGCGCGTCTTTCAGCAACGCGCGGGCGATGGCGAGGCGTTGGCGTTGTCCGCCGGATAGTCTTACGCCGTTTTCACCGATCAACGTCTTGAATCCTTCCGGCATTTGCAAAATGAACTCGGTCGCATGGGCCGCCTGCGCCGCCGCGAGCACTTTATCTTCAGATGTTTCGGCAAGACGCCCGTAGGCGATATTGGCGGCGACCGTATCGTTGAACATAGAACTTCCTGGCTTACCAGCGCGATATTGG
>DATLHW010000125.1:0-16529 GCA_035539675.1 Burkholderiales bacterium
GCGGTAATCAAATCCGCGCTACGCGTTTGCACGGCGGCGTACTCGTCTGCTTCGAACTCATGCTTGCGGGAATAGAGGCTGCTAATGGGTTGCAGGAAAAACGTAAATGCGGGCAGCGCTGTGAAGAAAAGTATTAGCGCCATACCGTTGCTTGCCTCGCTCACGCCGAGCCCTTCAAAGAACCAGGGTTCTTTGATAAGCCATCCCAATAAGGCAAGGAGCGCGAAAGAAAGTACAAACATCAACGCAATACGTTTCGTGATGTGCCTTCGCTTGAAATGGCCCAACTCGTGGGCCAGAACCGCCTCAATCTCCGTTGGCTGAAGTCGTTCTATGAGTGTGTCGAAGAAGACAATGCGCTTGGATTTGCCGAAGCCCGTGAAATACGCGTTGCCGTGGCTTGATCGCTTCGATCCATCCATCACGAACAGGCCTTGCGATTTGAAGCCGCAACGGGAAAGTAGATTTTCGATCCTTACTTTGAGCTCGTCATTGGATAACGGCGAAAACTTATTAAAAAGCGGTGCGATCCAGGTTGGGAAAATAACCATCATCAAGATGCTGAAGGTTATGTAAAAGAGCCACGCGTAGATCCACCAATTGGCTCCTAATGCGCCCATGATCCAAAGAATTACGACCAGCACTGGCAGGCCAATCGCCGCGCTCAGCGCCGTTTGCTTGATGAGGTCCGTGACGAATAGACCTGGCGTCATCCGATTGAATCCAAATTTCCCTTCAATGACGAATGTGCGATAGATGGCGAATGGAAGGCCAACCAGTCCGGAGATCGCGACGACAGCAACGACCAGTCCGACTCCCAGACCCACCCAACCAACGCCCATGCCGCGCAAGGTCTGATCGATCCAGTTGAAACCGCCGCCTAGCGTGAGGATCAGCGTCAACAGCGTGTCGACGAATAGCTCCCAAATGCCCAGTCGCGTCTTTTCAATTGTGTAATCGCCAGCGCGCTGATGCGCTTCAAGGGAAATTTTTTCCCTGAACGCTGGCGGCACTCGGTCGCGATGGCCGGATACAAAACGAATTTGTCGCCAAGCAAGCCACGCACGAAAGGTTGTGGTGAGCATTAACGCGACAAGAAAGACGATGCTGAAAGGGTGCATAAGGTTCTGTGAAGGAATGACGGCGAATGCAGCGTTGTGCCACAATGCGTGCTCGAAAGGAAGCTAAATTATGGCACAAGACAAAAATAACCTCATCTGGATCGACATGGAGATGAGTGGCCTTAAACCAGAGGAAGATCGGATTCTGGAGGTGGCGATCGTTGTTACGGACAGCGAGCTGAATACAGTCGCGGAAGCGCCCGTGCTCGTGGTTCGGCAAGATATCGCCGTGTTGGACGGAATGGATTCCTGGAACAAAGCCACGCATGCAAAGTCCGGTCTAATCGATAGGGTCAAGGCTTCTTTGTTAGAGGAGGGGCAGGTTGAAAATCAAATGATCGAGTTTCTGAAGCAGCATGTGCCGGAAAGCATTTCGCCCATGTGCGGGAATTCGATTTGCCAGGACCGGCGTTTTCTTGCGCGTTGGATGCCAAAGCTTGAGGCGTATTTTCACTATCGCAATTTGGATGTGAGCACCTTGAAGGAACTGGCGAAGCGATGGAAGCCTGCGGTGGCGAGTGGGCTAACCAAGCACGGAAAACACGAGGCGCTTGCTGATGTGTACGAGTCGGTTGATGAGTTGAAGTATTATCGAGAAAATTTTATCAAGCTGTAGATGTTCAGGAATCGCTGTTTTTATTCGAAATATGTCAGACGGGCATGATCCGCATCGACGTTCGCGTCTAGTCATGGCCAGTCTGGCGTGGCTAATTATCGGCGTCGGTTTCTTTTGGTTTTTTACGCACTGGGATGAAATGCAGCGTAATCCCAACCCTGCGCGTATCCTCAATGCCCAGACGGGCGAGCTCACTCTCAAGCGAAATGCTGCTGGACACTATGTGGCTGACGGCGAGATTAACGGTCACGGCGTAACTTTCTTGGTCGACACGGGCGCCAGTCAAATCGCCATTGGCCAGTCGGTTGCGAGGAATCTAAAACTCAAACTTGGCTCGGAATTGGTCTTGGAAACAGCTAACGGTCGTGTCGCCGGCTATCAAACCCGATTGGATCGGGTTCGCGTGGGGCCATTGGAGGCGCGTGATATTCGTGCGGTCGTTACTGAAGGAATTAGGGACGACACGGTATTGCTCGGCATGACTTTTTTGACCCGGGTTGAGTTTACTCAGCGAGGCGACACGTTGGTTTTAAGGCCATTGCCGTAGAGCCTTAATAGGCTTGAGCTCATTGAGCTTTTAATAATAATTGCCCAATAATCAATTCTGTGGTTGAACCGAGAGGGGCAACCCTGTTAAAATTTCCGGCTGACTCGCTCACGCATTTGTTGTGAGTGGGCATATTTCACACACCCGCTTCAATTCAGGGTGCCTTCCGGTTTCATGGGGAGGTGGTTTCTGGCGGGTGGAGGATTAACCCTAAATTTTAAGGATTTTTATGTCAGTAACTATGCGCCAAATGTTGGAGGCCGGCGTTCATTTTGGTCACCAAACCCGCTATTGGAATCCCAAGATGGCCCCTTTTATCTTCGGCCATCGCAATAAGATTCACATTATCAATCTGGAAAAGACGCTTCCGATGTTCGAGGAAGCAATGAAGTACATCCGTCAGCTGTCTTCCAACAAAGGCACGATCCTATTCGTTGGCACCAAGCGCCAAGCGCGCGAGATCGTTGCGGAAGAGGCTGCGCGTTGTGGAATGCCTTATGTGGATTATCGTTGGTTGGGCGGCATGCTGACGAACTTCAAGACAGTAAAAGCCTCGATCAAGCGCCTCAAGGAAATGGAAGCAATGCTGCTGGACGGCTCCCTGGATAAGCTTACCAAGAAGGAAGGGCTGACCTATCAGCGTGAACTCGCCAAGCTGGTGCGTAGTCTCGGCGGAATTAAAGACATGACTGGCGTTCCCGATGCATTGTTCATTATCGATGTCGGATATCAGAAGGGCGCCGTTGTGGAAGCCAAGAAGCTTGGTATTCCGGTTATTGGCGTCGTGGATACCAATAACTCTATTGAAGGCATCGACTACATCATTCCGGGAAATGACGACTCGAATCGCGCCATTCGCTTGTACGCTCGTGGTGTCGCTGATGCGGTGCTGGAAGGCAAATCCCAGGTGATTCAGGAAATTATTGGTCAGGAAGAATTCGTGGAGTTCGACGAATCCAAGGAACAAGCAAGTTGATCTGAATGCGCGTCTATAATTCGTTGCGTGGGTTCGATGTAATGCCTCGATTCCAGTATGTGCTCTTGTTTCTGGCTTCGCACTCGAGCTGCCCGCAACGATTTTTCGATGCGCTTCTTTAGGACTTGAAAAAGGGGCGTCCCGCCCCTTTTTTTACACCGGTTGATTCAAGACGAGCGAAATATCTGCTCGCAAGCAGTTAATCAGTTATTTGCAAGGAGTTGGAAATGGCGGAAATCACCGCAAGCATGGTTAAGGAACTGCGCGAGAAGACTGACGCGCCGATGATGGAATGCAAAAAGGCGCTTACTGAGGCTGAGGGCGATCTTGGCAAGGCGGAAGAAATCCTACGCGTGAAGTTGGGAAGCAAGGCAAGCAAGGCTGCGGGGCGAGTGGCCGCAGAGGGCGTTGTTGGCATGTACCTGTCGCCAAACGGAAAACTGGGCGCGATGATCGAGGTCAACTGCGAGACCGATTTTGTCGCCAAGAACGAAAGTTTTCTTGCTTTGGCAAAAAGTTTGGCGGAACTTGTCGCCACCCAAAATCCGGCTGACGTCACGGCTCTGTCGGCGTTGAAGCTTGCCGATAGCACGGTCGAGGCAACTCGCGCCGAGCTCGTGGGCAAGATCGGCGAGAACCTCTCGTTGCGTCGCTTTGTGCGCATCGAAGCGAAAGGCAAACTGGCAAGTTACGTGCATGGCGGAGCGAAGATCGGCGTCATGGTCGACGTCGTGGGCGGTGACGAAGGGTTCGCCAAGGACTTGGCTATGCACATTGCCGCAAGCAAGCCTGTTGCGTTGTCGAAAGAGGAAGTGTCCGCCGATTTGATTCAGAAGGAACGCGACATTGCCACAGCCAAGGCGGCTGAGTCGGGCAAGCCGGCGAACATTGTCGAGAAGATGGTTGAAGGCAGCGTTCAAAAGTTTCTGAAGGAAGTTACATTGCTTGGTCAGCCGTTTGTTAAGGACGACAAGCTGACGATCGAAGCGTTGCTCAAAACTAAGGACGCCTCCGTCGACCGCTTCGTGCTTTACATCGTAGGCGAAGGAATTGAGAAAAAACAAAGCGACTTTGCTGCTGAAGTTGCGGCCATGACCAAACAGGGTTAAGGCCGATTTAGGTAAAGATACCTCTGAATGAGTTTCCGCAGGCGCCGGTTTTTAGGTGGAGCTGTAGTGATCGCAGCTTAACTTGCTAACGTAAGTTAGCCTACACTGAAACTGCGTTTTGAACGCTTTGGTGTTTTGCGTGCTATGTATCTGCTTTGTCGTGAGCTCGGCGCGCTCGTTACCTTATTCAGAGGTTCCTGAAGCACTGTAATAGACTTCTTTCGAAACCGTAGCGAGCGGTCCGAGATCAAGCCGGAAAGCGCAGGCGTACGAGTAGGCGTAGCCGGGGTTTTGGGACGCATGCTTCCCGCCGGTGAAGCGGTTGCGTGTGCAAAGACAAGCGCGCCCTGCAAGGGCGTTAAGCATCGCAGGGTTGATCTCGGGTTGCGCAGTAGGTTTCGAAAGAAGTCGAATGCCGTGTCGGTGATTTGTCGCGGGACCGGGGTTTGGTTTTCTTCATTCGCCTACGCGGGTTGCGCCGCCTGGGATCTACATTTCAGAATCTGGCGTTGTATACGCGTTGTTGCGCCTAACGCCACACGAATAAGGCGCGATTGCGCCTACTTGGGGAGGATTGGAGAATTAAGCCTGCCTGAGCCAAACAGTGGATTTTGCAAGGAACTCGCAAATAATCTGCTTTCCTATTTAGTGCCTTGACGATGAGATAGCAAGAAAATGGATAAAGCGCCCGCCTACAATCGTATTTTGCTCAAGCTTTCTGGTGAAGCCTTAATGGGCGATGACGCCTATGGAATCAACCGCGCCACGATTGAACGTATCGTTGGGGAAATTGGCGACATCGCACGACTAGGCGTGCAGATCGGCGTAGTCATTGGCGGCGGCAATATTTTCCGCGGCGTGGCGCCTGGCGCATCGGGAATGGATCGAGCGACAGCAGACTACATGGGTATGCTGGCGACTGTCATGAATGCGTTGGCGTTGCAGGATGCGATGCGCCATCAAAATTTGGTGAGTCGAGTTCAGTCGGCGCTGACGATTGAACAGGTGGCGGAACCTTATATCCGTGGGAAGGCGATTCGTTATCTGGAAGAAGGCAAAATCGTGATTTTCGCCGCCGGAACCGGAAACCCCTTCTTCACCACTGATACGGCGGCGGCGTTGCGCGGAATGGAAATGAATGTGGACATCGTGCTGAAAGCCACAAAGGTCGATGGCGTGTATACCGCGGATCCCCATAAAAATCCCGAAGCGATTCGCTATCACAGCCTAACGTTTGACGAGGCTATCGTTAAGAATCTGAAGGTCATGGATGCGACAGCGCTTACCCTGTGCCGGGATCAAAAATTGCCGATTTCCGTATTTAGTATTTTCAAGTCGGGAGCGCTTAAGCGCGTCGTGATGGGAGAGGACGAAGGAACGCTGGTCCACGTGTAACTGGATCATTAATTTGGATGCGATGAACAGCTTTCGGCACAAGTCAGTGTGAATGTATAGGTGCAGATGCGCCTAGTGTCCCATGAACCATGGCTGTCCCGGGGCGATTGTTGGTTTGGTGTAAACTTAATAGATTAGTTGACGTCAGGTCCGCGCATAGCGGTTGACGCAGGATGTAAGGAGAAATGGAGTATGACCATTGCGGAAATCAAGAAGAGCGCCGAGCAAAAAATGCAAAAGACGCTCGAGGCTCTTAAGGTGGATCTTGGTAAGGTGCGCACTGGTCGAGCGCACACGGGATTGCTGGATCATGTCGTGGTCGACTATTACGGCTCGCCTATGCCGATTAATCAGGTTGCTAACGTTACCCTATTGGATGCTCGCACCATCGGTGTCCAACCTTGGGAAAAGAAAATGATCAATGCCGTGGAGAAGGCGATTCGCGATGCCGATCTCGGTCTTAACCCTGCCACGCAGGGTGACATGATTCGTGTTCCGATGCCTGCATTGACTGAAGAGCGTCGTCGGGATCTGACTAAGGTTGTGCGCAACGAAGCGGAAGGCGCCCGGGTGGCGGTTCGCAATATTCGGCGTGATGCGAATCAACATCTCAAGGATGCGCTAAAGGCTAAAACGGTTTCGGAAGACGAAGAGCGACGGGCTCAAGATGATGTTCAAAAGCTCACGGATCGTTTCGTTGCCGAGGTCGATAAAGCGTTGCAAGCCAAAGAAACCGATTTAATGGCGGTGTGATAATTGTGGATGTCCATAAAAAACATCGCGGATCAACTCAGTCGCCAACCGCAAAAATGTTGCGCGAAGTGATCTTCGACTTTGAGTGGATAGGGCCGCACGACGGCTTTCAGAAGGCGCCCTTTTCATGACAATTTTTGTTAGCTCCACTCAAACAATACCGGAAACCTCTTCGGTCCCCAAGCATATAGCCATCATCATGGATGGTAATGGGCGTTGGGCGAGAGCGCGGCGGCTTCCTAGGGTCGCGGGGCATCACAAAGGACGTGACGCCGTACGCGATATCGTCAAGGCTTGCGTCGAGCGCGGTGTTGAATATCTGACCTTATTCGCTTTTTCCAGTGAAAACTGGCGTCGCCCCGAGGATGAAGTCTCAGTGCTGATGCAGCTTTTCCTGCGCGCGCTTGAGCAAGAGGTTGCGAAACTGCACGAGAACGAGGTGCGCTTCAAGGTCATTGGAGATTTGTCTCGATTCGACCCCAAAATTGTCGAATTGATCAAAAATGGCGAGGCGTTGACTGCGGGTAACCCGCGACTCACGTTGACTGTCGCCGCTAACTATGGGGGGCGCTGGGACATCATGCAGGCGATGCGCAAGATGACCGAAGTTGGCGGGGCGTCATTGGCGGATTTTTCAGAGCAGGAACTGGCCCGACATCTTTCAATGCACTACGCACCAGAGCCGGATCTTTTCATTCGAACGGGCGGCGAAAAGCGCATAAGCAATTTCTTGCTTTGGCAGCTTGCCTATACGGAGTTGTATTTCACGGACACCTTGTGGCCGGATTTCAATGCTGCAGCGTTGGATCAGGCGATTACCTCCTATCGTCAGCGCGAACGCCGCTTTGGTCGAACCAGCGAGCAGTTGAAGGCTGACTCGTCAGCAACGGTGGACGCGATTAGCTGAGGGAGGGAATACCTTGGGCAGCCGTCAAACGGCGAAAGACATACACTGCCTATTGGCTCCGACTCTTTGAGTTTAGCCAACCCGTTTATTCCATTTTCCAATTAATCGTGACGCGAAAGCGGCGCGTAGACAGTACAACCAGTACGGCAAGCGACGCCGACAAGGTGCACGGTTAATTTGGAAATGGAATTACTTAAATTTCCTCAAAAAACGCTTAGGCCCATGGGCGTACCATAGTGTTTGTGGCTCCCTTATGTGAGCACTTATGGAACTGGTTTGTAGTTAAAAGTTCGAGCAGGCGAATCACTGTATGAATCGAACGTTGCGCTTTCTCGGGCCCATTCAGCAATTCGGCAATATATTTCGTAATTATCTTTAGGCCGCCACTATCTCCAAGGATTCCCAAAATTTTAAACTCTAGCGAACACCAAGCGAACGCAAAACAAATAAACGGTATCGTTTCCGCCGCTTTTCGCTCTCGCGTGCTCATGGTTTTTATTCTCCTCGGCTGATGCTATGTTGCGCACGCGCGTAATTACCGCCTTTTTTCTCGCCATTGTTTTCCTGGGGGCGCTGTTCTGGCTCCCACAATCCGGGTGGATGTTGTTTACATTTGCGGTTGCTCTTGTGGCTTTTTGGGAGTGGTCCCGGCTGGCTCAATTCTCGGGGACAAAAGCAAACTTTTTTCTCGTCCTGACCTTTCTGGTCGGTTTGGCGTTGCTATACGCCTTTTCCAGCGATTCGGCCGCTACCGCCGCTAAGATTATTCACTTTGCTTTTTTAGCGGCAAGTCTTTTCTGGGTCTTTGTGGCGCCTTTGTGGCTTCGATACGGCTGGCGTCCCAAAAATGTCTTGGTCTTAGCGGCGACCGGGTGGCTGGTGATTTTTCCAACGTGGTTTGCGATGATGGAGCTTCGGGGGCAAGGTCCGTGGACGCTATTGGGATTAATGGCGTTGGTTTGGATTGCCGACACAGCGGCCTATTTTGCCGGACGGACTTTTGGCAAACATAAGCTTGCGCCGAGTATTAGCCCCGGAAAGACTTGGGAAGGCGTTGCGGGAGCCGTCATCGGCGTCCTCATTTACGTAACGGTTTTGCTCTGGCTCGCGGCGGAACGAAGCGAAGGGCGGCTCGATTCGATTGTCGCCTCTTGGCCCGTGGTTATGGTCGGTTGTCTAATATTGGTTGCGCTAAGTATCACTGGCGACTTGTTCGAATCCTGGATGAAGCGAGGGGCTGGTCTCAAGGATTCCAGTAACCTCCTGCCTGGGCACGGCGGTGTTCTGGATCGCCTTGACGCGTTGACGTCGACGCTCCCGGTTGCGCCTATTATTTTCATTGTCGCCATGAGGCTTACGAATCCATGAACGAACTGCGTGGCGTTACCGTCCTCGGATCCACCGGGTCAATCGGGGTTAACACCCTGGACGTGATTGCTCGCCACCCAACTCGTTTTCGCGTTATCGCGCTATCCGCGAACGAGCAGGTGGAGCGCCTTTTTGAGCAGTGCACGCAATTCAATCCCCAATACGCCGTGTTGCCTTCCGAGGAGGGCGCTGAAAGGTTGACTCGGAAAATTCGAGCGGCAGGGCTATCCACCGAGGCTTTGGTCGGGACTGATGCGTTAGAGAATGTCGCCGCATTGCCGGAAGTTGATTGTGTCATGGCGGCGATTGTTGGGGCGGCGGGTCTGAAGCCAACCTTGGCTGCGGTGCGTGCGGGCAAGACCGTTCTGTTGGCCAATAAAGAATCCCTTGTCATGTCGGGTGCCTTATTCATGCAGGCGGTAAAGCAGAGCGGCGCCCGATTGCTGCCCATCGATAGCGAGCACAACGCTATTTTTCAAGCGCTGCCCCGCAACTATGCGGATGGACTTGGTAGTGTGGGTGTGACGCGTATTCTATTGACCGCATCGGGCGGGCCCTTCCGAAATACGCCGCCGGAGCGTCTTCAAGATGTAACGCCAGACCAAGCCTGCGCCCATCCCAATTGGGTCATGGGCAGAAAGATCTCCGTCGATTCCGCGACGATGATGAATAAGGGCTTGGAGGTGATCGAGGCTCACTGGCTCTTTAACGCGGCGCCGGACGCGATAGAGGTGGTGGTTCATCCGCAGAGCGTCATCCATTCCATGGTCGCCTTTTCCGATGGCTCGGTGATTGCGCAGCTTGGAAATCCCGATATGCGAACGCCGATTGCTTATGGCCTCGGTTTCCCGGAGCGCATTGAGGCCGGCGTGGAGCCCCTTGATTTAGCGCGAATCGCGCGACTGGATTTCGAGCCGCTGGATAGAAAGCGCTTTCCCTGTGTTGATTTGGCTTACCACGCCATGCGCGCGGGCGGAACGAGCTCCACTATTCTCAACGCCGCCAATGAAGTCGCTGTCGCCGCGTTTCTGGATGGAAAACTTCGTTTTACCGACATCGCCGGCGCCATCGCGGAAACCATGGAACGTATTAACATGAGCGTGGTCTCAAGCCTCGACGACGTGTTCGCGGCTGATTGGGAGGCTCGTGTCATGGCGCGGGAAATCGTCGCGGGTCAACTAGCGCGGATTTAAACGCCGCCAGAGAGGTTATGAATAAATCTACTGCGCGGGCTGATATCGAACCTGCGGTGCTCAACGTACTATTCGTACGTCTGTGCTTCTCGGCTCGATCTTAGCCCCCTCGCTACGATTTCTTCACAACCTCAATTCGACCGGCGTCGTAATTTGTCAGCGAGTTTGTTGCACTTTGTTTTTTAGGATGGCCTTTTGTTATGGAAATACTGATCAAGCTGGCGTCCTTCATTGTTGCGCTAGGCGTATTAATCGTCTTCCATGAGTTGGGACACTATCTCGTGGCCCGCATGTGCAATGTGAAGGTTCTACGTTTCTCCATGGGTTTTGGGAAGCGCTTGTATACGTTGCGTGCGGGAAAAGACCAAACGGAATGGGTTTTGTCGGCGTTTCCCTTGGGCGGCTATGTAAAAATGCTCGATGAGCGCGAAGGGGAGGTTGCCGAAGCTGAAGCGCATCGCGCCTTCAATCGCCAACCTGTGTTGAAGCGATTCGCGATTGTCATCGCCGGACCCGTCGCTAATTTCCTGCTGGCGATTATGCTTTATTGGGTGTTATTCGTTACCGGCTTTCCCGCCATAAAACCTTATGTCGCCGCGCCTACGCCAGGCAGTCCTGCTGCTATCGCGGGACTACAGAACGGTGACGTCGTGCGAAAGGTCGACAATGAGACGATCGAGTCGTGGCAAGACCTGCGGTGGGCTCTATTGAATCATGGCGTGAAGCGAAGTCAGGTTGAGCTGGAAGTCGAGAGCGCAAACGGCGCTATCGCATTCCGTACGCTTGATTTGTCCGCGCTTGATAGTCGAGATATTGAAGCCGGCTTCTCCGATAAGATCGGGCTTTCTGTCTATCGCCCAAGGTTGGAATCGCGCGTCGGACGCGTGCAGGCGGGAAGCGTCGCTGATGCAGCAGGTCTCAAAGCCGATGACCTCATCGTTGCGATCGACGGAAAACAATTGTCGGACTGGGATGCCTTTGTGAACGAAATCCGGGTGAGCCCCGGCAAGCGGCTCGTTCTGTCGGTTCAGCGTGCGAATGAGGTCGTAGAGATTCCCATTACACCCGCGGCCAGCGCTGAAGGCGAGCGAACGATAGGCAAGGTTGGCCTCTCGCCTTTTTTGGATGAAAAGGAATTGGCCAAGTTCAGCACAACTGTAAAGTATCCTGTCGGCGAATCCCTGGTGAAGGCGGCGCAAAAGACATGGGAGATGTCGATATTCAGTTTAAAAATGCTGGGCAAAATGGTGATCGGAGAAGTGTCCTGGAAGAACCTTTCAGGTCCCGTCACAATCGCCGATTATGCGGGACAATCGGCTCAGCTAGGCTGGATGTCCTATTTGACGTTCCTTGCGCTTATCAGCATCAGCCTTGGAGTGCTCAATTTGCTACCCATCCCGTTATTGGATGGTGGGCATTTAATGTATTATGTGATCGAAATGATCAAGGGTAGTCCGGTCTCGGAGCAGGCGATGGAGATCGGGAGCCGGATCGGCTTTTTCCTCCTGATGGGCCTCATGGCCTTCGCGTTTTATAACGACATTAACCGCCTTCTAAGCAGCTAACTCTCTTTATGAATATCTACAGGAAACGAGCTCGGGGCGAAGTTTCGAGCAGGCGTGACGCCGCAATTTGTTGTGGCGTGAAAATTCGGCAGACAAACGCAGTCGTACCAGTAATAGACTTCTTTCGAAACCGTAGCGAGTGGGTCAAGGCTGAGCTGAGAAGCGCAGCCGTACAAGCGCGTACGGTGAGCATCGCAGCCTCAGCCTTGGGCCGCGCAGTAGGTTACGAAAGAAGTCTAATCGGCGCGGCTCGCATCACTGGTTTCTCCTCGGACCGCGCAGCAGCTAAGGATCGTGTACGGAATAACTTCCCGATTTATCCTGCGTCTGGCGGGCGCGCTACAGCGTTGCTCCTCGCTTATGTAGTCTGGCTACACCGCGCGTCGGAGATAGCGCCTCTTGTGCCCTTCGGGTATGTATCGCATCCCACCAGACTTGTCTAAATCGGGAAGTTATTCCGTACACGATCCTAAATAGAGGCGTTTACATGCGACTACGCGTTCTCGCGCTAGCCCTGGCAGGTATTTGTGCGTCTTCCGCCTGGGCAGTTCAACCATTTGTTGTAAAAGATATTCGCGTTGAGGGTATTCAACGCACCGAAGCTGGCACCGTGTTTTCCTATTTGCCGGTCAAGGTCAATGAAACCATGAACGACGAAAAGGCATCGGCGGCCATTAAGGCCCTATACGCCACGGGTTTCTTTTCCGACGTTCGTCTGGAAGTCGACAAAGATATTCTAGTGGTCATTGTCCAGGAGCGGCCGGCGATTGCTCAGATCGATATCGATGGCGCCAAGGAATTCAGTAGGGACAATTTGAAAGACGGCTTGAAGCAGGTTGGCTTGTCGGAAGCGAAGATTTACGACAAGGCGTTGCTCGATCGCGCCGAGAAGGAAATCAAACGGCAGTATCTGAGCCGGGGTTACTATTCCGCCGACGTAACAACGACGGTGACGCCGTTGGAGCGTAATCGTGTCGCGCTGTCGTTCAAAATTGTCGAGGGCGAAGTCGCCAAGATTCGCGACATCAACATCATCGGCGCCCAAGCGTTCAAGGAAAAGAGTTTGCGTGGTCTTTTTCAATTGACGACGCCTGGTTTGTTTACATGGATTAGTAAGAACGACCAATACTCCAAGCAGAAACTTTCCGCCGACCTGGAAACGCTTCGCTCGTTCTACCTTAACCGTGGCTACCTTGAGTTCAACATCAACTCCACCCAGGTACAGATTACCCCGGACAAGCAAGACATCTACATCACCCTCAACATATCGGAAGGTCCCGTTTACACGGTTACCGATGTGAAGCTTGCGGGCGAGTTATTGGTTCCAGAAGCGGAGCTGAGAAGTTTGATCACCATCAAGCCGGGCGATACGTTTTCGCGTGATCGGCTGACCGAATCAAGCAAAAAAATCTCCGATCGTCTTTCCAACGACGGCTATTCATTCGCCAACATCAACGCGGTTCCCGAACTCGATAAGGAAAAGCACACGGCGGCTTTCACCTTCCAGGTCGATCCGGGACGTCGCGTTTATGTTCGGCGCATCAACATCAGCGGCAACACGCGAACGCAAGACGAAGTTGTCCGTCGCGAACTTCGTCAAATGGAAGGCGGCTGGTATTCGGGCGAGAAAATCGCGCGTTCGAAACAGCGGTTGGATCGCACGAACTACTTCTCCGAAGTCAACGTGGAGACGCCGCCGGTTCCAGCAACAACCGATCAGGTGGACGTCAACATCAACGTCACCGAACGTCAAACCGGCAGCATTCAACTTGGCGCCGGTTTTTCGAGCGCGGACAAATTGGTGCTCAGCGCTTCGGTGTCCCAATCGAATATCTTCGGGACCGGCAACTTCCTTTCGGCGCAGATCAACAACGGTCAGGTCAACAAGGTTTACGCGCTGTCGTTCACCAATCCGTACTTCACGTCTGACGGCGTCAGTTTCGGTTACGACCTTTACAAGCGCGATACGGACTACAGCGAGCTCTCAACCGGGAACTACAATACATCCACCACGGGCGCAGGCGTGCGTTTGGGGCTGCCAGTGACGGAGACGGATGCGATCAATCTGGGTCTGGCGTTGGAGCGGACGAATCTGGAAACCAACAGCTCCACGCCTCAACGCGTCCAGGACTTTGTTACGACCAATGGCGAAGAGTACGATACGGTCCGCGGTTCGATTACTTGGTCTCGCGATACACGCGATAGCATTTTTTACGCGACCAAAGGGCGTTTGCAGGAAGTCGGCAGCGAGTTCGGATTGCCGGGCGGCGACCTGAAGTATTACAAACTGCGTTATCGTCAACAGTGGCTCTATCCAGCAACCACATGGCTTACCATGTCGCTGAACGGGGAGCTTGGATACGCCGATGGTTACGGGGGTAAAGAATTACCCTTCTTCAGAAATTTCTATTTGGGTGGCGTTGGATCGGTTCGTGGTTACGAGACCAGTTCGCTTGGACCGCGCGACCCAGTGACCGACGACTCTATTGGGGGCAACCGAAGCATTCTCTTCAATGCGGAAGCGTTGTTCCCGTTGCCCGGTTTGAACCAGGACAAATCGGTGCGTCTCTCCGCCTTTATAGACGGAGGTCAGGTTTTTGATAAAAATGAAAAAATCAGCATGGACGAGTTACGCTATTCGGCTGGTATCGCCGTAAGCTGGTACTCGCCCGTCGGACCGCTGAAATTCAGCATCGCCAATCCGTTGAACAAAAAGGACGGCGATAAAGTCGAGCGGTTCCAGTTTCAGTTAGGGACTTTCTTCTAAGAACCTGTTCAAGATCTGTAGCGAGTGGGCCGCGCAGTTAAGATCTCAAACAGCTTCTAAGCGTTGCGATCGGAATCAAAGGTAGTTGACATTCACATCAGGCGCGATTTGAATGTGAGCAAATCCTAAACGAGGAGACGATGTTGAACAGAACTCTTGTAACGGTGATGAGCATGGCGTTGATCGCCGGGGCAGCGATCGCACAGGCGGAAGAGTTTAAGTTGGGCGTCGTCAATCGCGCCCGCATACTGGCCGAATCGGCGCCGGCCAAGCGGGCGCAGGCGAAGCTCGAAAAAGAATTCAAGGTCAAGGACGACGAGTTGAAGTCGATGGCCAAACAAGCCAGAGAATTGCAAACGTCGATCGAGAAAGAGAGCGTCACCTTGCCTGCCTCGGAGCGGACCCGACGGGAGCGCGAACTGGCGAACCTGAACCACGATTTCCAGCGCGCGCAACGGGAATTCAGGGAAGACATCAACCTGCGCCGTAACGAAGAAGTTGCGGGTATTCTCGATCGCGTCGATAAAGTGATCAAGCAAATCGCTGTTCAGGAAAGGTATGACCTGATTCTTGAGGAGGCCGTATTCGTGAGGCCTTGCACCGATGGCAAACCCTGTATCGACATTACCGAGAAAGTTTTGAAGGTTCTGGCGGAAAAATAAAGATCGCCGAAACTGATATGGAGCGTAGGGCGGAAAAGTGAAGCGCCTTCCGCCGTATGTCTCGTAATAAGACAATATTAGTTTTCCAAGGCACATACGGCGGAAGGCGCTTCACTTTTCCGCCCTACAGTCCCTAACGGTCGGTTGCGTTGAATTAACGGGAATAAATTCCGTTTTTTTCTCTGGCGTCGTTGCTCGTTGTTGCAGGTTTAAATATTGCAAACTCCCTCTCAGAAAAGTCTTCTTACACTCAATGAACTCGCTCGCCGGTTTGGCGGCGAGGTCGTTGGTGACGGCGGCGTTCAGCTTGCAGGTATTAATACATTGGAGCGCGCCCAAAGCGGAGAGATTTCTTTTCTTTCCAACGCGAAGTACAACAAGCTGTTGGCCGCCACAGGCGCCTCCGCAGTCATCGTTGGGGCGGCTGATCGCGACGCTACCGAGCTACCGCGGTTGGTGACCCAAAATCCCTATCTCTACTTCGCTCGCGTTACCGCCTTTTTTCATCCGCCTGCAATACCTCGGCCAGGGATTCATCCTTCCGCCGTTATCGAACCGGGCGCATCGATAGCAGCCAGCGCCAGCGTCGGTCCCTTTGCTTATATCGCGGAAGGCGTCACGGTCGGCGAGCGCTGCATTATCGGTAGCCATGTCAGCGTTGGGCAGGGAGTTGTCATCGGCGATGAGACGCAGCTTTATCCGCGCGTGGTGATTTATCAAGACTGCCAAATAGGGCAGCGCGTCATTTTGCACGCGGGTGTTGTAATCGGCGCCGATGGATTCGGCTTGGCGCAGGATCAGGGCCGCTGGGTCAAAATTCCCCAAGTAGGCCGTGTCGTTATTGGCGACGATGTCGAAGTCGGCGCCAATACCACCATCGATCGCGGCGCATTGGACGACACAGTCATCGAGGAAGGGGTCAAGCTGGACAACCAGATCCAAGTGGGCCATAACGTCCGTATAGGCGCTAACACCGCCATCGCCGGATGTGTCGGCATTGCTGGCAGCGCTAGGATCGGCCGCGGCTGCACCATAGGCGGCAGCGCAGGCATACTGGGACATCTGGAGATTTGCGACAACGCCCATATTTCCGCGTTCACGCTCATCACCAAATCAATCAAAAAGCCGGGCCAATATACGAGTCAATTGCCGGTAATGACCCATGAAGAATGGCTCAAGTCGGCATCGCATTTAAAACGCCTGGATAACTTGGCGGACAAAATCAAATTACTACAGCAACGCCTGAATAATCTCAGCAAGGATACAGAATGAGCGATACCGAACTCAGTTCAATGGACATTAACCAGATTCTTCAATATTTGCCGCACCGTTATCCGTTTCTGCTTATCGATCGCGTGCTCGAAGTTGAGCCGAACAAACGCATATTGGCGCTGAAGAATGTGTCCATCAACGAACCGTTTTTCCCTGGGCACTTTCCCCATTTTCCGGTAATGCCGGGCGTGTTGATCATTGAAGCGATGGCGCAGGCCGCGGCGATTCTTAGCTTTAAGTCGGCGGGGCGCATGCCCGACAACAGCAGTGTGTACTAC